>DATFRE010000045.1:0-2439 GCA_035263545.1 Dongiaceae bacterium | reverse complement strand
CCGATTTCTTCAGCTTCGGGACCAACGACCTGACGCAGACCACCTATGGCCTCAGCCGCGACGATGCGGCGCGCTTCCTGCAGGAGTACGAGCGCAAGGGCATCCTGCCCGTCGATCCCTTCATCAGCCTCGATCCCGACGGGGTCGGCGAGCTGGTGAAGATCGCCGCCGAGCGCGGCCGGCGGACCCGCGCCGATCTGAAGCTCGGTATCTGCGGCGAGCATGGCGGCGATCCGGCCTCCATCCGCTTCTGCGCCTCGGTCGGGCTCGACTATGTTTCCTGCTCGCCCTTCCGCGTGCCGATCGCCCGCCTCGCCGCGGCCCAGGCAGCCCTTGCCGAGGCCGCCGCCGCGCATGCGACGGATTGAGCTTCTTCCCCTCCCGCCTTCATCGTCCTCTCCCGCGCTTTGTAGCGGGAGAGGGAAAGCGTCTTCGCGGCAGATGAGTTCCCTCGACTCTCTCCGCAGCGTCGGCAAGCCCGCCATCGCGGCGGCGCTTTCGGCGCTGGAGAGAGCGCCCGAGACCCCGGAGAGCATCGCACTCCTCGATGCCGCCTATGCCGCACCCATCGCCCATGTCGTTGGCCTGACGGGCCCGCCCGGCGTCGGCAAGTCGACACTCGCCGGCGCCCTCATCCGGAAGCTGCGCGCGGAGGGCCGGCGGATCGCGGTCATCGCCGTCGATCCCTCCTCGCGGAAATCCGGCGGCGCGCTGCTGGGCGACCGCACGCGCCTGCAGCATGATCCCGAAGATGCCGGCATCTTCGTGCGCTCCATGGCGGCGCGCGACCGGCTGGGGGGTCTGGCCGAGCTCTCCATCGCCGCCATGGTGCTGCTGCGGGCGCTCTACGATCTCGTGATTCTGGAGACCGTCGGCGTCGGCCAGTCGGAAACCGATGTCGCCGACAGCGCAGACACGGTGGTCTTCTGCGTCCAGCCCGGCTCGGGCGACAGCCTGCAATTCATGAAGGCCGGCATCGTCGAGATTCCCCATCTCGTCGTCGTCACCAAGTCCGATATGGGTGCCGCCGCCAAGCGCGCGCGGGCCGATGTGGAAGGAGCGCTCGGCCTCGCCGAGGCGGCCGACTGGCCCGTCGAGGTGCTGAGCCTCGCGGCCCTCAGGAGCGAGGGCCTGGAGCCGCTGATCGCCGCCATCGAGCGCCGCTGGGCCTGGCTCCAGGAGGAGGGGCGGCTTCAGCGCCAGCGCCAGGCGCAGGCTCGTCACTGGGTCATGGATTCCCTTCGCCAGCGCTTCGGCCGCGAGGGGCTGAAGCGGGCAGGGGAGGTTACCTTGCCGGAGGGCGGGTCGCCCTTCGCGCGCCTCGCCGATCTCAGCCGGAGGCTTCAGCGCTAGATCAAGCGCGCGGCCGGTAGCGCGCCATGATCTCCTTCAGCCGCTCCAGCGGCAGGGCCGGCGCCACGCGGTTCTTCTGGCCGGTCATGGTCTCGGCCGAAGTCAGCGCGTTCAGGATCGCCTCCTCCGTCGCCTCGGCGGCGGCGCGGAAGAGCGGCGTCATCTGGTCGGTGCCCAGCATCTTGAGATCGGCCTGGAGCGCGCCGTTCCGCACGCGGTTGGCGGTCGAAAAGGCGAGGAAGATGTCGCCACTGGAATTGGCGCCGATGCCGCCGGCCCAGGCGAGCCCGGTGGTGGCGCGCCGCGCCAGGCGCTGGCATTGGATGGGCAGGAGCGGGGCATCCGTCGCCAGGATGACGATGATCGAGCTGCTGCTGCCCGTCTCGGTCCGCGCGCTCGCCACCTCGCCATAGGAAATCTCGCGGCCGACCGGCACGCCATCGACCCTGAGCAGCTCGCGCAGCCCGTAATTGGCCTGCACCAGCGCCCCCACGGTCACGCGTCCGCCGCCGGGCTCGACGACGCGGCTCGAGGTCCCGATGCCGCCCTTGAACTCGTGGCAGATCATGCCGGTACCGCCGCCGACATTGCCTTCTTCGACCGGGCCGCCACGGGCGGAGTCGAGCGCGGCATGCGCCATGGCCTCGGTCACGGGAAAGGTCTCGGCATCGGAGAGCCAGCCGTCATGGGTCTCCGCCACCACCGGCAGATGCCAGGGCTGCTGGATGCCGAGTTTCACCGTATAGCTGCAGATCGCATCGCGCACCACGCCCACGCAATGGGTGCAGGTGATGCCGATGGGCCCCGCGAGCAGCCCCTGCTCGGCGAGCCAGACGGTGCCAGTCATCTCGCCATTGCCGTTGAAGCTGTGAAAGCCGGCGCAGCGATGCTCGTTCCAGATATCGCGCCCGCCGGGCCAGATCATGGTGACGCCGGTGCGCACGATAGCGGGTTCGTCGCGGATCTGCGTCGAATGGCCGACCTCGACGCCGGCGACATCGGTGATGGCATTGAGCGGCCCCGTCGGCAGCATGCCGGTCGAAAGGCCGAGATCGCGAAGCCGCGCGCGTCCCATGTGAAAATCTC
>DATFRE010000044.1:0-10309 GCA_035263545.1 Dongiaceae bacterium | reverse complement strand
CCCATTAGCGCGCAGGCAAACAGCGAGTGGAGCGAGGATGAGCGAGGCAGGCGAGCTCAAGACGCTGATCCTCACCGGTGCCAGCCGGGGCATCGGCCATGCGACGGTGAAGCGCTTCAGCCAGGAAGGCTGGCGCATCATCACCTGCTCACGCGAGGATGTGCCCGATGAATGCCGGCGCGATCCGAACTGGAACCGGCATGTCACCGTGGATCTCGCCGATCCGGCGGCGGTCGAAACCTTCGTCGCCACGGCGAACGGGATCCTGGCCGGCGGCCCGCTCCATGCTCTGGTGAACAACGCGGCGATCTCGCCCAAGACCTCCTTCAAGGAGCGCCTCGGCATCCTGAACGGCACGCTGGATGCCTGGCGCGCGGTCTTCCAGCTCAATTTTTTCGCGCCGCTGGCGCTGGCCCGCGGCTTCGCCCAGGCGCTCCACCGCGGCCAGGGCGCCATCGTCAACATCACCTCCATCGCCGGCCACGCCATCCATCCCTTCGCCGGCTCGGCCTATAGCACCTCCAAAGCGGCGCTTTCGGCACTGACCCGCGAGATGGCAGTGGAATTCGCCGCTCTCGGCGTCCGGGTCAATGCGGTGGCTCCCGGAGAGATCGAGACTGCCATGATCGGGCCGGAATATGAGAGCCTGATCCCGCGCATCCCCATGCACCGCATGGGCACGCCCGAGGAAGCCGCGGCCGCGGTGTTCCAGCTCTGCAATCCCGATTTCAGCTACGTCACCGGCACGGAGATCTTCGTCACCGGCGGCCAGCATTTGTTCTGACTGCGCTCCGTCACGAACCCCGCAACACCGCCGCGAGCGCCTCGCCGGCCTCGGCCAACGCTCCGCGGTTCTCGATGGTCACCAGCCGCGGATGGGCGACCTCGAATCGCTCCTCCAGGCGCTCGGCCAGCGCGGGGCCGGTTTCGCGATTGCGCTTTTGGAGCCGCGCTCGACGGATATCTTCCGGCGCGGTGACGAGCACCGGGCGGATTTCGGGGTAGCGCGCGGCGGCTTCGGCGAGATAGGCGCGGGAGCCGTTGACCAAAACCGCGACGCCATCAGCCCGCCAGCGGTCGATCTCGCGGCCAATGCCATAGCTGAGGCCATGGCTCTCCCAGTCGAGGGCGAACAGCCAGCCCTCAGGCGGGCCGCGAACTCCGCGGGGCTGAGGGCAATGTGGTTCTCCGCATCGGCAAGGGCGGGGCGGGTGATGTAGCGATGGGCAAATGCGATGCGGCCGGGATCGCTCGCGGCGCGCGCCCAGGCCATGACGCTGTCTTTGCCCGCGCCCGATGGGCCGATGACATAAAAGAAGGCCCCCGGCGTCATGCCGGCAAGGCGGCTATGACGCCCGGCCGGCTGTATTTTTGCGCGAAAGCCGCCGCCTCCAGGGCGCGGAAATCGGGGAGCGCGGCCTTGAGCCGCGCCGGGCTCCAATCCCACCAGGCAATCTGCTTCAGAAGCGTCTCGGTTTCCTCATCGACCCGGCGGCGGATGATGCGCGCCGGATTGCCGGCGACGATGGCATAGTCCGGAACATCCTTGGTCACCACCGCGCCAGCGCCAATGGCCGCACCGGTGCCGATGGATCGGCCCGGCAGCACGATCGCGCCGTGACCGATCCAGACATCGGGGCCGACGACGACCCGGTGCGCCCGACGCCAGGCGAAGATTTCGGCATCGTCATCGGCGGCCAGATGATGCGAGCGGCTGCGGTAGGTAAAATGGTGCAGGCTCGCGCGATGCATCGGATGGTTGGTCGGGTTGATCCTGGCCGCGGAAGCGATATTGCAGAACTTGCCGATCTTCGCATTGAAGATCGCCACGTCCCGGACCGCATAGGACCAGTCGTCGAACTCGACCTCGAGCAGCTCACAATCGGCGCCGACCACGGTCCAGGCGCCGAAGCGGCTGGCCTTGATCACGGCACTGGGATGCACCATCGGCGCCTCGGTCATGAAGCGCCCGTCACCCCAGGGGTGATCGGCCTCGCCCTGATCGATTTTGTAGGTGGTAGCCACGTCCATGACGAGCCTTAGGCCACCCGCTCGCCCTGGGACCAGACGGCGCGGACGAGCGGCAAGCCGCCGCGCTCGGCCACCCGCACCAGATCGGCGCGCCGCCCCGTCGCGATCCGGCCGCGGTCTTCGAGGTCCATGGCTTCGGCGGGATTGCCCGCCACCAGCCGGATCGCCGCGGGCAGGGTGTAGTCGAGCTCGCGGACGAGGCGGAAGGCGGCGGGGAGAAGGCTCGCCGGAACATAGTCGGAGGAGAGAATGTCGACCAACCCTTCCTGGGCGAGGGCCATGGCCGAGACATTGCCAGAATGGGATTCGCCCCGGACGACATTGGGCGCCCCGGTCAGCACCTTGATGCCATGCCGGCGCAGCGCTGCAGCGGCCTCGCGGGTGGTCGGGAACTCGGCCAGCACGGCGCCGACTTCGGCCGCCTCGTCGGCATGGGCGGGGGTGGCGTCATCATGGCTCGCGAGCTTGAGGCCACGCTTTCGGGTCAGCTCGACGACGGCGGCGCGGTTGGTCTCGCCATGCCGGGCGCGGTCGGCCATGCAGCGCTCGACGAAAGCCGCAAGCTGGGCGTCGTCGAGCTGATACTTGTTCTTGTAGTAGCTCTCATAGGAGGCAAGCGAGGCGAACTGGCGTTGGCCAGGCGTATGGTCCATCAGCGAGACCAGCCTGAGGCTCGGATGCCGCGCCAGGATATCGAGATGAGCGAGCAGGCGGCCATGGGAGAGCTCACAGCGCAGATGCAGGAAATGCTCGACCCGCAGCATGCCCTGCCGCTCGCAGCTGGCGATGCCCTCGGCCATGGCGTCGAGGGTGGCGAGCCGGTCGCTGCCATGTTCGATGTCCCCAACGGCGACCGAATCGAAGACGGTTGTGATGCCCGCCGTGGCGATCTGGGCGTCATGGGCGATGACCGCGGATTGTGCCGGCCAGTGCACCCTGGGGCGCGGCGCGATGTGCTTGTCGAGATTGTCCGTGTGCAGCTCGATCATCCCCGGGATCAGGTAGTCGCCGCCGCAGTCGATGGCGCCGGGAACGGCACTGGGCCCGGCCTCGACGGCAGCGATGCGGCCTTCGCGCAGGAGCAGAGAGCCCGCGATGACCTCCTCATCCATGACGATACGGGCATGGCTCAAAACGGTCTCAGCGGTCATGCGGCGATATTCCTGGATGGCAGATTGAAGTGGCGCGTGGCCAGCGCCTGGCGCGCGAGCGGATCATGACAGATGGCGACGATCGCGGCACCTGCGATCCGCGCCTCCTGCAGCAAGGCGACAACGCGCGCACCGTTCTCCGCATCGAGCGCAGCAGTCGGCTCGTCCACCAGCAGGATTGGATGGCCGGCGATCAGGCCGCGGGCGATGTTGACGCGCTGCTGCTCACCGCCGGAGAAGGTGGCGGGGGGCAGGGGCCAGAGCCGCTGCGGCAGTGCCAGGCGCTCGAGCAGGCCGCCGGCCCTCACCCGCGCCGTCTCGGGATCGGTGCCGAGCGCCATCAGGGGCTGGGCGACGATCTCCAGGGCGGGCACCCGCGGAATGACATGAAGGAACTGGCTGATATAGCCGATCGTCCGCCGCCGCATCTCAAGCGTCAGACGCGGCGAGGCGCAGGCGAGATCGACCATGGCCGCGTCATGGCGGAGAAGGATCTGGCCGCGATCGGGCCGATAATTGCCGTAGAGGGTGCGCATCAGCGTGCTCTTGCCCGCGCCGGACGGCCCATCCAGAAGCAGGCATTCACCCGCCGCGACCTGGAGATCGATGCCGGCCAGCACCGGCAGGCGCAGATGACCCTGGGCATGCAGGATAAAGCCCTTGACCAGGCCGCGGGTTTCAATGGCAAACGGCGGGGTCACAGCCGCAGCACCGAGGAGACCAGGAGCTGGGTATAGGCCTCATGAGGATCGTCCAGCACCTGGTCGGTGAGACCGGCCTCGACGATGCGGCCTTCCTGCATGACCATCAGGCGATGGGCGAGCAGCCTTGCGACGCCGAGGTCATGGGTCACCAGCAGCACCGCGAGGCCGAGATCGGCGGCCAGCTGGCGAATGAGGTCGAGCAGCCGCGCCTGGATCGAGACATCGAGCCCCCCGGTCGGCTCGTCCATCAGAACGAGGCGCGGGCTCGTCACCAGGTTGCGGGCGATCTGCAGGCGCTGCTGCATGCCACCGGAAAAATGGCGCGGGTTGTCGTCGATGCGCGAGGGATCGATCTCGACCCGCGCGAGCCAATCGGCGGCGATCCGCCGGAGGCTGCCATAGTGGCGCATTCCGGCATTCATCAGCGGCTCGGCGATATTGGCCCCGGCGCTAACCGCCAGCCGCAGCCCGTCGCGCGGGTTCTGGTGGACGAATCCGAGATCATGGCCGATGCGCCGGCGCCGCTCGCCCTCTCGGATCGCGGCGAGGTCGACAAGGCCGTCATGGACCGCGAACAGGATCTCGCCGGCACTGACATCCAGATGGCCGGCGATGCAGCGCAGCAGCGTCGTCTTGCCCGAACCGGATTCACCGACGATTCCCAGCACTTCGCCCGGCCAGAGCTCGAAATCGATATCGAGGCAGGCGACCCGCTGGCCGAAGCGCTTGGTCAGCCCTTGAACGCGAAGCAGTGGCGTCTCGCTCATGAGGACCTCGCCTCCGCCGCCAGCCTGCCGTCGCAATAATCCGTGTCGGAGCAGACGAAGCGCCGGCCACCGCGGTCATCGATGACGATCTCGTCGAGATAGCTGTCCCGGGCGCCGCAGCGTGCGCAGGGCTGGGACCAGCCCTCGACACGGAAGGGATGATCCTCGAAGTCGAGGCTCTTGACCGGGGTATGGGGCGGCAGCGCATAGATCCGCTTCTCCCGGCCGGCACCGAAGAGCTGGAGTGCTGCGGAGCGGTCGAGCTTGGGATTGTCCAGCCGCGGGATTGGGGAGGGCGCCATCAAATAGCGGCCGTTGACGAGTGTCGGATAGTCATAGGCCGTGGTGATCCGCCCGAAGCGGGCGATATCCTCGTAGAGCTTCAGATGCATGGCGCCGTAATCGCCGAGCGCATGCATCCGCCTTGTCAGGGTCTCGCGCGGCTCGAGCCAGCGCAGGGGCTCGGGGATCGGCACCTGGAAGACGATGATCTGGCCGGCCTTGAGCGGCGTCTCGGGAATGCGGTGGCGAGTCTGGATGATGCTCGCTTCCGCCGTGCGGGTGGTAGTGGCGACGCCGGCGGTTCGCGCGAAGAACTTGCGGATGCTGACGGCATTGGTCGTGTCGTCGGCGCCCTGGTCGATGACCTTGAGGGTGTCGTCCGGCCCAATCACCGAGGCCGTCACCTGGATGCCTCCCGTGCCCCAGCCATAGGGCAGAGGCATCTCGCGTCCGGCGAAGGGCACCTGATAGCCCGGGATCGCCACGGCCTTCAGGATGGCGCGGCGGATCATCCGCTTGGTCTGCTCGTCGAGATAGGCGAAGTTGTAGCCGGCGCTCATTCCGCCGCCTCCCGCCGCTGATCCTCGCGGCGCAGCCTCCGGATGATGTCGAGCTCGGCCTGGAAATCCACGTAATGCGGCAGCTTCAGATGCTGCACGAAGCCCGAAGCCTCCACATTGTCGGCGTGGCTCAGCACGAACTCCTCATCCTGGGCCGGCGCGTTCGCTTCCTCCTCGAACTCGGCAGCGCGCAGCGCCCGGTCGATCAGCGCCATGGACATGGCCTTGCGCTCGGACCGTCCGAAGGCGAGACCATAGCCGCGGGTGAATTGCGGCGGCTCCGTCGCCGAGCCCTTGAACTGGTTGACCATCTGGCATTCCGTGAGCTCGACCTCGCCGATGGCGACGGGAAAGCCGAGCTCCTCCGGCAGGATCTCGACGGCGACCATGCCGCTGCGAATCTCGCCGGCGAAGGGATGGTTGCGGCCATAGCCGCGCTGGGTCGAGTAGGCGAGGCTCAGCAAGAAGCCTTCATCGCCCCGCGCCAAAGATTGAAGCCGGACATCGCGCTCGGCCGGATAGGTCGGCGGCTCGCGCGTGATATCGCCCACGGGGGCTTGCGGATCGGCCCGCTCCGGCGCGACGACGCCCTCCTCTTCGAGCAGCGCGGTGACTGGGGCCAGCGGCGCCATGGGCGCATCTTCCCCCGCGGACGATGCAATCGGGGCGCTGGCCTCCTCGGCGAGGGCGAAATCCAGCAGGCGGTGGGTGTAGTCGAAGGTCGGACCCAGGAACTGGCCGCCGGGCACATCCTTGTAGATGGCGGAGATGCGGCGGGCGATGGCCATGCCCGCCGTCTCGAGCGGCAGGCTCACCGCAAGGCGTGGCAAGGTGGTGCGATAGGCGCGCAGCAGGAAGATCGCCTCGACGAGATCGCCCGCCGCCTGCTTGACGGCTAGTGCTGCGAGCCGTCGATCATAGAGCCCGCCTTCGGCCATGACGCGATCGACGGCGAGGCGAAGCTGGCTCTCAATCTGCGCGAGGGTGAGCTCGGGCGTCGCCGGATCGCCTCGCCGGTCGCGGGCGAGAAGCTCATGGGCGGCATCGATGGCGGCCTCGCCGCCCTTCACGGCTACATACATCTGCCCTCCAGGCGGATGCTCCGGGGCAGACCGCAGAGGCGGGTGCCGCAGGTGAAGAAAATGTCGACCCCGCGCGGGAAGAGCGCGTGATTGGCCGCCCAATCGGCGAGGAATGACGGTGCCAGGCCGGCGAGGGAAAGCTGCCGCCGGTCGGCGATGCCGGGCCCGCTCAGAATCAGAGGCCCTCCTTCCGCGAGCCTGGTCAGTTCGATGATGAGCGTCGCGGAGCGGTCGGGATACTCCTCCTCACCGAGAGCGAAGTGATGGAGCGGCGGGCAGCCGGCGGCGTCCGCGATGAGCGCAAAACGCGCCACCTGCGGGGCAGCCACCACAGCTGCGCCGGTATGGAAGCCGAAGAACCCTGCGGCATCGCTCGCGCGTGGATCGAGCCAGAGCGGCGTGTCGCCATCGGCGAGCGCCAGCAGCAAAGCGAGCGCGGCGGATCCCACCGGCAGGCCGGTCTCGAGCTCGACCGGCAGATCGATGACCCGCCCGGGCTCGCTGAGGGCCGTCAGCGCGGCGCGGAAGACGGCCTGGGCATCGCGGCCTGGTGCTGCGAATGCGGGCGAGGTGGCGGCAGAGTGCGGCATCGTTTCAGCCATCGCCGCGCACCATGGTCATGAAGTCGACCCGCGTGGGAGCGATCTCCGCCGCGCGCGACGCCCGTGCCGCCTCGGCCGGCGCCTGCAGCGGGGCGATCAGCCCGGATAACAGCGCCGGCCGCCGGGTCTCGTCCTGCAGCAGCGCGTCAAACAGCGCCGCCAGCTCGGCATGACGGCGGTTCCGGCCGGCGACATAGCCGAAGCCCGTGGCCGGCCGGTCGCCCTCGAGCCGCACCGCGGCACGGGTCATGGTCATCTCTCCGAGATTGAAGGCTTGTCCGGTGCCTCCGGCGCGACCGCGCAGCATCACAAGCCCGGTCTCGGGCTGACGCAGCCAGCGATGCGGCGGCGAGGGATGGAGCCCCGCCCAGGCGGCTTCCAGACTGGCGGGATCGGCCTGGCTCAAGCAGGACATCCAGCGCGCCCGTTCGGCTTGCGAAGCATCGATCTCAGGCATATAAGGATATTCGTCTAGACATCTAGATATGTCAACTTACATTGACCGGCCGACTACCAAAGTCGAGGCTGTGATGGCGCAAGCTGCGGCCAATCGGAGCGAGATGAACGAGATCATTGCCCGCGGCCAGGGCGTTGCCCTCTGGCGCCAGATCGCCGAGAGCCTCAGCGCCGACGTCCAGGCCGGCCGCCTGAAGCCCGGCGAGAGGCTGGCCACGGAACTCGAGCTCGCCGAGCGCTTTGCGGTCAACCGTCATACCGTACGCCGCGCCATGGCCGCCCTGGCCGATCAGGGACTGCTGCGCATCGACCAGGGGCGCGGCACCTTCGTCACCGGGCCGGCCGTGGACTACGTGCTGGGCCGGCGCACCCGCTTCAGCGCCAATCTCGCCGCCCAGGGCCGCGAACCGGGGCATCGCCTGCTGGCGGCCGGCCCGGCGACGGTCTCGGGCGGCATCGCCGCCGATCTCGAGCTGCCCGAGGGCGCGCCTGTCATCCGGCTCGAAACCCTCAGCGTCGCCGATGGCGTGCCCATGAGCTATGGCGTCCATGAGTTTCCTTTGCCTCGCTTCGCCGGCATCGAGCAGTGCTATGGCCGGGTCCACTCGCTGACCGAGGCGCTGCGCGAATACGGCGTCGCCGACTACACCCGCCGCATCACCCGGCTTCTGGCCCGCCTGCCGAGCGAGCGCGAGACCCGCTTCCTGGAGCTAAGCCCGGGCCGTCCCGTGCTGCAGTCCGAGGCGGTCAATGTCGATCTCGCCGGCCGGCCCACCCATCACAGCCTCGCGGTCTTCGCCGGCGATCGCGTCCAGATGATCGTCCAGCCGGACACCCTCGACTGATCTGCCGTCCATCCCGGCGCTCTCAGCCCAGCCGCGCCCGCAGGATTGCGGAGATGCGTTCGGCGGTGATGACCACCACAAAGATGATGATCAGCAGCAGCGAGACCTCCTGATACTGGAACAGGTTCATCGCGGTCAGGAGCTGGAAGCCGATGCCGCCGGCGCCGACGAAGCCCAGGACCAGCGAGGTGCGGATGTTCTCGTCGAGGCGATAGAGGCTGATACCAAGCAGGGAGGGCAGCACGGAGGGCACGACGCTGTGGGTGAAGACCTGCATCCGCCGCGCGCCGGTCAGCGCCAGCGCTTCGACCGGCGCCATGTCCATCTGCTCGATGACCTCGGCGAAGAGCCGGCCGAGCATGCCGATGGAATGGACCGAGAGCGCGAGCGCGCCCGGGAAAGGACCGAGACCGACGGCGGTGACGAAGAGCAGCGCCCAGACCAGGTCGGGCACCGCGCGGGTGAAGCCGATGATCCCGCGGGCGAGATAGTAGAGCGCACGGGAGGGCGTCACATTGGCGGCGGCGAGCACGGCCAGGGGTGCTGCCATGATGACGCCGGCAAGCGTGCCGAAGATCGCGATGTCGATCGTCTCCAGGGTCGGCCAGATCTCGTCCGGAAACTTGGAGAAATCCGGCGGCATGGCGCGCCGGATGATATCCACCATCCCGTGGACGCCGGTGATGAGATCCTGGGGCCTGGCATGCACGACCCAGGTCGACTGGATCACGATCGCGATTCCAAGCAGCAGCAGCACGAATCGCGTCGCCTTGGCGAGGCTGCCGCCGCCCGCGACCGCGGCTGTCGCAAGACGCGACGGCCGCTGCGCGATGCCGTGCTTCATGCCGCTTCGCTGAGATAGAGGCCGCGGACCGCATCGCGCGAGAGATCCTCGCGCGGCAGGTCGAAGGCGATGCGCCCGTCGCGGATGCCGACCACCCGGTCGGCATGATTGTAGGCGAGCTCGACCTGATGGAGGACGCAGAGCACCGCCAGGTTGTCGGCCTTGGCCAGGCGCTTCAGCAGGCACATGATGTCCTCGGCCGCCTCTGGATCGAGGCTTGCCACGGGCTCATCGGCGAGGAGCGCGCGCGGCCGCTGGGCGAGGGCGCGAGCGATGGCGACGCGCTGGGCCTGGCCGCCGGAAAGCGTGCCGGCACGCTGCGCGGCAAGCTCGACCAGCCCGACCTCGTTGAGATAGTCCATGGCGAGCGTCAGCTCCGAAGCGGGCAGGCCGCCGAAAGCTGTCCACCAATCGGCATAATGGCCGAGCGCGCCGCTGGCGACATTGGCGATCACACTGCGGCGCCGGACGAGGCTCGCATGCTGCGAGATCATCGCCAGCGCCATCCGCGCCCGGCGCAGCTTTTCGCCGGCAAGCCGCGTCAGCTCCGTGCCATCGACCCACACCTGACCCGCCGTGGGGGCGAGGGTGCGAGCGATGCAGCGCAGGAGGGTCGTCTTCCCGCTGCCGTTGCCGCCCAGCACGATGACGAGCTCGCCGGGCTTCACGTCGAGGTCGACATCGCTCAGCGCCTGCTTGCCGTTCGGATAGCAGAGGCTGAGCCGGGTGACCTTCAGCAAGATTTCGACCCTCCTATGCCGGTCCTCCTCAATCGAGCTTGTTGAGGTCGATGTTCAGCGTCGACACCAGGTCGCGGATGTTGTCGTAGGCACTGTCGGTCTGCGGCACCAGCTTGGCGCCCTGAGCACCGATGAGCTTCAGCTGGTCCTTGGAGAGGCTCGAAAGATCGAGGCTCTGGAGGGCCGCCGCGGCCTTCTTCTTCCAGTCTTCCGGCAGGTCGCCGCGGATGGCGATCGGGTCGACC
>DATFRE010000043.1:0-10462 GCA_035263545.1 Dongiaceae bacterium | reverse complement strand
CTTGCCGCCCGCACCGTCGCCATGCCCGCGGACACCAACCCCGCCGGCGATATCTTCGGCGGCTGGATCATGTCGCTCATGGATGCCGCCGGCCTGGTCACGGCCTCGCGCCACGCCAAGGGCCGGGTGGTGACGGTCTCGCTCACCGACATGGCCTTCCACTGTCCCGTCAAGGTGGGCGATGTGGTCTGCTGCTATGCCGATATCGCCTGCATCAAGCGGAGTTCGGCCACCTTCCATCTCGAGGTCTGGGTGCTGCGCGCGGGCCAGGGCCTGCGGGTCAAGGTGACCTCCGCCGATTTCACCTTCGCCGCCCTGGACGAGGAAGGAAAGCCCCGCCCCTTCGCTGCCAACGAGATCTGAGCGCTCTCGGCAGCCGCAGCGCCACCCTCTATGCTCCCGCCAAGAGGGGAGCTTCATGGGGCGCGATCCGCGTTACGACATCCTGTTCGAGCCGGTCCGGATCGGACCGCTGACGGCGCGCAACCGCTTCTACCAGGTGCCGCATTGCACGGACATGGGCTGGGCGCTCCCGCGCACGCTCGCCGCCATGCGCGGCATGAAGGCCGAGGGCGGCTGGGCGGTGGTGAACACGGAATACTGCTCGATCCATCCCTGCTCCGACGACACGCCCTATCCCTATGCGCGGCTCTGGGACGAGGAGGATGTGCGCGCCCATGCGCTGATGACCGAGGCGGTGCATCGCCATGGCGCGCTTGCAGGCTGTGAGCTCTGGATCGGCGGCAATTACATCGCGAGCCTCTCCTCCCGCCAGGCGCCGCTGGATCTCATCAGCATTCCCGCCCGCGACGATCCGGTGCAGTCGCGCCGGCTGGACAGAGAGGATATCCGCGACATCCGGCGCTGGCATCGCGATGCGGCCCGGCGCGCCGTCGCGGCGGGATTCGATCTCGTCTATGTCTACGCGACCCACGGCTATCTGCTGCACCACTTCCTGTCGCGGCGGCAGAATCCCCGCAGCGACGAATATGGCGGCTCCCTGGAGAATCGCCTCAGGCTAGTGCGCGAGATCCTGGAGGAGACCCGCGAGGCCATCGGCCCCGATCGGGCACTCGCGCTGCGCTTCACCGCCGCGCGCCATAACGCCGGCGGGGCCGAGCCCGGCGAATATGCCGAGATGGTCGAGCGGCTCAAGGACTTGCCCGATCTCTGGGACGTGGTGCCCGGCGACTACATGCTGGAGATGGGAAGCTCGCGCTTCGTAAAGGAAGGGGCACTCGAGCCCTTCATCGCCTATGTGCGCAAGGTGACCGGCAAGCCGGTGGTGAGCGTCGGCCGCTTCACCTCGCCCGATGCTATGGTGGCGCAGCTGCGCCGCGGGGTGCTGGATTTCATCGGCGCGGCGCGACCCTCCATCGCCGATCCCTTCCTGCCGAAGAAGATCGAGGAAGGACGGCCGGAGGAGATCCGCGAATGCATCGGCTGCAACCTCTGCTGCGCCAGCAATACCCGCGGGACGCCGCTCCGCTGCACCCAGAACCCGACCATGGGCGAGGAATGGCGCCGCGCCTGGCATGCCGAGAAGATCCAGCCCAAGGGTTCCGAGGATGCGGTGCTGGTAGTGGGTGGCGGGCCGGCGGGGCTCGAGGCGGCGCGCGCCCTCGGCCAGCGCGGCTATCGCGTGCTGCTGGCCGAGGCGAGCCGCGCTCTGGGCGGACGCGTCAACGGGGAGAGCCGCCTGCCGGGCCTCGCCGAATGGGCCCGGGTGCGCGACTGGCGCCTCGCGCGCCTCAAGACCATGAGCAATGTGGAGATCTATCTCGAAAGCCGCCTCGATGCGGCCGAGGTGCTGGGCTTCGGCATTCCGCAGGTGCTGGTCGCGACCGGCGCCCTTTGGCGCAAGGACGGCATCGGCCGCCATCACCGCCGCGTGGTCGAGGGCTTCGAGCATTCCTCCGTCGCGACTCCGGACGATGTGATGGCAGGGATCGAGGCGCTGGATAGGCGCTGGCCCGCCGGTCCCATCGCCGTCTTCGACGACGATCACTACTACATGGCGGCGGTGATCGCCGAGGCCTTGGTCGGCCGCGGCCGCAAGGTCGCCCTCCTCACCACCGCCGGCACGGCGGCGGAATGGTCGCAACATACCGACGAGCATCCTGACACCAACCGGCGCCTGCTCGAGCTCGGGGTCGAAATCCGCACCAGCCTCGCGGCGGGCGGCTATGACGGCACGCGCTTCGCGGTCGACTGCATCTTCACCGGCAAGCGCGACTGGCTTCCCGCCGCGGGCCTCGTCACCGTCACCGCCCGCGAGCCCAACGACGCGCTCTATCTCGCGCTGGCCGAGGACCCCGCGGCGCTCGCCCGCGCCGGCATCCGCACGCTTCGCAAGATCGGCGATTGCGACGCCCCGGCGCTGATCGCCCATGCCGTCTATGCCGGCCACCGCGCCGCCCGCGAGATGGATGCCGACCCGGCGACGCTCGAGCCGCTGGTCGAGCGGCCAAGCGTGTAACAACACCCCCTCACTCCGGCCCTCTCCCCCCTTCCGGGGGCGAGGGGCATAGTGTGGCGGCGCGGACATGCACATCTTCCCCGTCTCCCGCCATTGGCGGGAGAGGGCCGGGGTGAGGGTGGCTTGCATGATCGATGGGCCAGGTCAGCACCGATGGTTGCACTCGCATGGCGAGCCGTCCTAGGCTTTGCCATCGCCAAGGAGGACTCCACCATGCCCGATATCGCCGCCGCCAATTGGAAGGTTTCCGACGCCGCCCGCCGGCTGCACCAGGATGCGCTGGTCTGGGATAATCACGCCGGCTTCGGGCCCGATCCCTCGGTTGATCTCGAGATCCTCGAGGCCTGGCGGGCCGCCGGCGTCGACTATCTCTCGGTCAATGTCGGCTATGACGTCATCAGCTGGCAGCAGACGGTCAAGAATATCGGGGCCTTCCTCACTTGGTTCGAGAAGCATCCCGACCGCTTCACCCTCATCCGCCGCGCCGATGACATCCTGGCGGCCAAGCGCGAGGGCAAGCTCGCCATCGCCTTCGATCTCGAGGGGATGAACGCGCTGGACGGCGAATCCTACATGGTCTCCTTCTTCTACCGCCTCGGCGTGCGCCAGATGCTCTTCGCCTATAACCGCAGCAATCTCGCGGGCGGCGGCTGCCATGACGAGGATCCCGGCCTCACCGCCTTCGGACGCCGGGTCGTCGAGGAGATGAACCGGGTCGGCATGCTGGTCGACTGCTCCCATACCGGCTACCGCACCACCATGGATGTGATGAATGCGGCGGCCGCACCGGTCATCTTCTCCCATTCGAACCCCAAGGCGCTGCACAAGCATGGCCGCAACATCCTGGACGAGCAGATCCGGGCCTGTGCGCGGACCGGCGGGGTCGTCGGCATCAACGGCATCGGCCTCTTCCTCCCCGACCGCCAGGCCTCGACGAAGTCCATGGTCGACTGCATCTGCTATGTCGCGGATATGATCGGGACCGACCATGTGGGGATCGGCCTCGACTACACGCCCGAATCCCTCGACAGCCTGCTGGAGATGAATCCGCTCTTCTGGCCGCCCAGCGAGGGCTATGGCCAGGGCGGCCTCATGCGCATCGCCGATCCGAACCAGCTGCCGGAGATCACCGACAAGCTGATGGACCGCGGCTGGGCCGAGGCGGATATCCGCAAGCTGCTGGGCGGGAACTTCCTCCGCGTCGCCAGCGCCGTATGGAAGTGATCAGCGCGCGGTGAAGCCGCCATCGACGGTGAAGGCCTGCCCCGTCGTCCAGGCCGCATCGTCGGAGGCGAGATAGACCGCGAGCGCGCCGATCTCCCGGGGATGCCCGCTGCGGCCGAGGGGATTGCCGGTCCGCCGCGCCTTCATCATTGCCTCCGGATCGGGCTCCTGGGCGATGACCTCCCGCGTCAGCTCCGTCTCGAGGAAGCCGGGGCAGATGGCATTGGCCCGGATCTTGAACTCGGCGAGGTCGAGGGCGATCGCGCGGATCATGCCGATGATGCCGGCCTTGGCGGCGCAATAGGCGACGCGCCGGCGCGTCCCGACCAGGCCCAGCACCGAGGCCATGGCAATGATGGCTCCGCCCCCGCTCGCCTTCAGATGCGGCACCGCGGCGCGCGTAGCGAGAAATGTCGAGGTCAGATTCGCATCCAGGATGCGGTGAAAACCCGCAAGGGTCTCCTGCTCGATGGAAGCGACGGCGGCGGCCCCGGCGCTGACGAGAATGGCATCGAGCCCGCCCAGGGAGTCGATGGCGGCGGCCGTCACCCGGGCGACATCCCCCTCCTGCGTCGCATCGCCGGCAGCGAAGCTCGCGTGCCCATACGCCTCCAGCTCCGCGACCGCCTCGCGCAACCGGTGCTCACGCCGGCTCGAGATGAAGAGGCGAGCACCCTTCCTGGCCATGGCCTCGGCACAGCCGAAGCCGATGCCGGTGGCGCCGCCATAGACCAGGATTCGCTTCCCTGTCAGACGATCGCTCATGCCGATGCCCTTCAGCTCGATGATTGGCAGCTCGATATCAATAGGTCGCGCGCCCGCCGCTGAGATCGAAGGTGAAGCCGGTGGTAAAGCCGCAGGCGGGCGAGATGATCCAGGCGATGCAGGCCGCCGCCTCCTGCAGCTCGCCGCAGCGGCGCATGGGGATCTTCTGGGTCATGTAGTCGACGGTCGCCTGCGGCAGCGCCTCGACCAGCGGGGTGCGGATCACGGCGGGCGCCAGCGCGTTCACGGTGACGCCGGTCTCCGCATAATCCTTGCCCATGCTCTTCACCAGCCCGATCAGCCCCGATTTGGTGGCGGAATAGGAGGCCATTCCGGCATTGCCTTCCTTGCCGGCGATCGAGGCGACATGGAGGAGGCGGCCATAGCCCCGCTCCAGCATGCCGGGCAACACCGCCTGGGAGAGCGTCAGCGCGGCGCGGAGATTGAGGGCCACGACCTTGTCGAAATCCTCCAGCGGCACCTCATGGGCGGGGATGTTGGTCATGCCGGTGATGCCGGCGCAATTGACCAGGGCGTCGATGGGGCCGAGATCGCGGGTGACGGCGGCCACCCCTTCCAGGATCGAGCGGCCGTTCAGCGCGTCCATGTTGTAGATGTGGATCTGCGGCCTCTCGGCGGCGAGGCTCTTGAGGCCGCCGATCGCGGGGTCGAGGCCGGCGACGGCGCAGCCGATATCGGCGAGGAAGGTGGCGGCGGCGCGGCCGATGCCGCTGGCCGCGCCGACGATGGCCGCGACATAGGGTTTGCCGCCGGCGGTGCGGGTGCCGTAAAGGCCGATATCCCAAGGGGCGATGGTCATGCGGTTCATCTCTCCGTAAAGAAACGAAATTCCATGCGGTGGCGGTAGGTCGTGCCGGGGTCGAGGCGCGCCGGGGGAAAATGCCCCTTATTGGGCGAATCCGGAAAGCGCTGGGTCTCCAGCGCTACGCCCGCGAGGCGTTTGTAGGCGACCCCCGTCTTGCCCGGCTCAGATCCGTCGAAATGGCCTCCGGTATAGAGCTGAAGGCCCACCTCGCTCGTATCAAGTTCGAAGCCGCGCCCCGAGCCCGGATGATAGAGGCGGGCCGCGCGCCTCATCTCGCCGGGAAAGCCGCGCAGCACGAAGTTGTGGTCGTAGCCCTGGAGGCCTTCGAGCCGAGCGATGTCGTGGCCGAGGGGCTTGGGCTTGCGGAAATCGAACGGAGTCGCCTCGACGCTCCGGATCTCGCCGGTGGTGATGAGATCGGCGCTCACCGGCGTAAGGAAATCGGCCTCGAGGAGGAGTTCGTGATCGAGCACATCGCCGGCCCCATGGCCGGCGAGATTCCAATAGCTGTGATGCACGAGATTGCAGAGCGTCGGCCGATCCGCCTTCGCCTCGATCTCGATGGTGAAGCGGTCTCTCTCGTCGAGGCCGAAGGTGACCCTCGCATCGAGACACCCGGGATATCCCTCCTCGCCATCGGCCGAGCGGTAGTCAAAGGCGATGGTGCTGCCGTCCGCCGCCGGGCGCCCCGACCAGAGCCGCTTGTCGAAGCCGCGGAAGCCGCCATGCTCGTGATTGCGGCCGTCATTGCAGCTCAGCTGATGACGCTCGCCATCGAGCGTGAATGCGCCGCCGGCAATGCGGTTGCCGTAGCGCCCGCAGATGGCGCCCATATAGCTGCGGCCGGCGAGATAGGATTCGAGCCCGGATTCGCCCAGCACGACATCGGCGAAGCGGCCCTCGCGGTCGGGCGCGTGGAACTCGAGCAGGGTCGCGCCCAGCTCCATGATCCGGGCGCGCACACCCTTGCGATTGGCGATGGTGAAGGCGCGGACCTCGCCTCCCTCGATGCTGCCAACGATATCGGATGGAGTGTTTGCGGGCAGGTTCATTTGTGGCGGGACAATAGCGCGGCTTTCCGCGATGCGCGACGGCCACGGCCCAGTCCGGCATGCCAGTCCGGAATGGTGGAATCCCTTCTCGCGACCGCGCCAATCTGCGATATCTAAGGCTTCTACGCTTTCATCCGGGGAGACATCGTGAGCGAACAGCCGTTGATGCGGGGATTTCCACCCGCGCCCGAGCATCAGGTCACACTTGCGAACTGGCGCCTGCCGCCCTTCAACCGCTGGGCCTTCAGCCATGTGCGCCAGATCCTGCCGACCGCGCCGATCGCCCGCGCAGGAGCACCGGTGCTGCCGCTGCGCCGCGCCGAACGGGCGCTGGGCCGCCTCGCCTTCCAGGGACCGGACGGCAGGGAACGGACCATCGATCGCATGCTGGGCGAGACCTTCACCGGCATAGGCCCGGCCGCAGGCGCGCTCCAGGATCCAGCCCATGAGGTCGGAATTGGGCGAGACATAGTGATAGTTCTGGCCATGGGGCGCCTTGCCCCGGCGCATGGTCACGAGGAAGCTGCGCAGATCCGTGGCCTTGGCCGGGTCGACGGGATTCCAGCCGGTGGCGACGACCCCACGGATTTCCTGCTGCTCGCCGCCTTCGACGCGATCGCGAAGGCGGTGATGTAGGCACCCCCCTCGCTCTCCTCCGTCATTCCCGCGCCAGCGGGATGACGGAGGAGCCCGCGCGAATCGGCGGCGCGCTTTCGCGTCTCAGCCGCTCGGCCAATGTCAAGCCGAGAACGCGTCCTCGCGCGTTTGTCAGCGAAATGCCACGGTGGATGACATCGCGCGGTAGCGACTCGCGCGCGAAGTGCGATAGAGAATCCTTCGGCCAAGAATTGAGCCAGATGACTCTCTTTCAGGACGCAACTGTGAGCAGCAACGCCAAGCACGCGGCCGCGGCGGTCGCGCCGCTCCAGGTCCGCGGCCGGTTCTTCACTGCCATGGTCCTGCAGATGGCCGGCAGCGCCGACGACGCGTTCTACGCCGCGCTCGAATCCAAGCTGGCGCAGGCGCCGCATTTCTTCACCAACGCGCCCTTCGTGCTCGATCTCGAGAAGGCCTCGGGGATCAGGCTGGGAGGCGACTTCGTCAATCTGGTCCGGGAGCTGCGCTGGCGCAAGATCACGCTGGTCGGCGTCCAGAACGGAACCATCGAGCAGAACAGGGGCGCCCTTTCCGCCGGGCTACTCACCCTTCAGGGCGGGCGCGACCAGTCCAATGAGACCGGCAACGGCAGTGCCGTCACGGGGAGTGCGGCCCAGGCCGAGAGTGAGCCGCAGACGAGCCGTGCCCTGCTGATCACGGAGCCCGTCCGCTCGGGCCAGCAGATCTTCGCGGAAGACGGCGACCTCATCGTCCTCGCCTCCGTCAGCTCCGGGGCCGAGCTCATCGCCCGGGGCAATATCCACATCTATGGCCGGATGCGCGGCCGCGCGCTCGCCGGCGTCAATGGCGACAAGCGGGCCCGCATCTTCTGCCAGGCTCTCGACGCGGAGCTGATCGCGATCGCCGGCCTCTACAAGATCAGCGACGAATTTCCCCTTGAGGCCCGCAAGCAGCGGGTGCAGGTGCTCCTGAAGAACGAGGAGCTCTGCATCGAGCCTCTGAAATAGGTTCATCAGCAAGGAGGAACTGCGGTGGCCAAGATCATCGTCATCACATCAGGTAAGGGCGGTGTCGGCAAGACGACCACCACCGCCGCGCTGGGAGCCGGACTTGCCATGCGCGGCAAGAAGACCGTCGTCATCGATTTCGATGTCGGCCTACGCAATCTCGACATGATCATGGGCTGCGAACGGCGCGTCGTCTTCGATTTCATCAACGTGATCCAGGGCGATGCGCGGCTGAACCAGGCCCTGATCAAGGATCGGCGGCTGGAGAACCTCTCCATCCTGCCAACCTCGCAGACGCGCGACAAGGACGCGCTCACCCATCAGGGGGTTGAGAAAGTGCTCGAGGAGCTCCGCAACGACTTCGACTACGTCATCTGCGACAGCCCGGCCGGCATCGAGCGGGGGGCGCATCTCGCCATGTATTATGCGGACGAAGCCGTCGTCGTGACCAATCCCGAGGTGTCCTCGGTGCGCGACAGCGACCGCGTGCTCGGCCTGCTCAGCAGCAAGACGCGGCGCGCCGAGAAGGGCGAGGACGCCGTGAAGGCGCATCTGCTGCTCACCCGCTACGATCCGGCCCGGGTCGCGAAGGGCGACATGATGAAGGTGGAGGATGTGCTCGAGATCCTCTCCATCCCGCTGCTCGGCATCATTCCGGAAAGCCCGACGGTCCTGAAGGCCTCCAATCTCGGCTCGCCGGTGGTGTTCGACGAGCAGTCGAACGCCGGCCGGGCCTATGGCGATTCGGTCTCGCGCCTCATGGGCGAGCAGATCGAGATGCGCGCCCTGGGCCCCGATCGGCGCGGGCTGTTCCAGCGGCTGCGCTGGAGGACCGCATGAGCCTGTTCGGGTTCCTCCGCCGCCCGAAGACCGCGAGCTCGGCCGAAACCGCGAAGGAGCGGCTCCAGATCCTCTTGGCCCATGAGCGCCAGGATCGCTCCGGACCGGAATATCTGCCGCTGCTGCAGAAGGACATACTGGCGGCCGTCAAGAAATACGTCCAGGTCGCCAACGACAAGGTCCAGATCAAGCTGCAGCGCGGCGCCGAGGTGTCGACATTGGAGATCGATATCGAGCTGGCCGCGCCGCCGCCGGTCGGCCTGGCTCCTCTTCCGCGGCACCGAAGCCTGCTGCCGCGCGCGACCTAGATGACCTAGCTCAAGAACGGCGCATCCTCGCGAAGCTCGATCAGGGTCGGGCGGTCGCCGGTGAAGGCGGTCGTCAGGCTCGATTCGAACGCCGCCAGGCTCTTGGGCTCGGCCGTGGCGCAGCCATAGGCGCGGGCGAGCGCGATGAAATCCGGGTTCAGCTGATCGACCCCGATAGTGGGAATCCCGCGCGCCTTCATGCCGTCGCGGATCTGGGCCAGGCTGTCATTGTTCCAGAGCACGATTGCGAGCGGCATGCGGTTCTCTACCGCGGTGCCGAGCTCCTGCTGCGTGAACTGGAATCCGCCATCGCCCATCAGTGCCACCGTCGGGCGCTCGGGCGCGGCCAGCTGGCCCCCGATGGCGGCGGGAAGCGCGAATCCCAGGGTCCCGTAGCCGACGGGAAAGAACCAGCTCCGCGGCCGCCGGCAGGGAAAGAAGCAGCAGCCGGTATAGGCGATCTGGGTCATGTCGGTGAAGACCTGGCCATCCTCCGGCAGGGCCCGGCGCAGCGCATCCAGCACCCTCACATGCTTCTGCTCCAGCGGCCTCAGCTTGCCGCGCTCGGTCCGCCGCAGCGCCGCGATCTCCTCGCTGCCCTGGAAGCCCCGGCGATTGCCCTTTGCCTCGCCGAGCGCGGCGATCAGCGCCACGAGGCTCGCCCGCGCATCGGCCGCGACCACGACCGCGGCGTCGTAGTCGCGAGCAAGGGTCGCCGGGTCGATATCGATGCGGATGAGGGGCCCGCCCAGCGCCAGGGGCTTGTCGGTCCAGAGATCGGTTTCCGCCAGCTCCGTGCCCACGGCGAGAACGGCATCGGCCGCCTTGACGAATTCCTGGGTCGCCTTGCGGTCCAGGGTCGTCTCCAGCGCCAGGCTGTGGTTCTCGGGAATCACGCCCTTGCCGGCGATGGTCGTGGCGACCGCCGCACCAAGCCGTTCGGCGAGGGCTGCGACCTCCTTGGCCGCCCCGATGCTGCCCCCGCCGGCGATGATGGCGGGCCGCCTGGCCCGGCCGAGAAGATCCGCCGCGGCTTCGATATCGGCGGGTTCGGGCAGCGGTAGGCGCGGCGCCGGGCGCCGGCGGGGCTTCGCCTCGTCCGGCATCGTCAGCACATCGAGGGGGATCGAGATATGCACCGGGCGCGGGCGGGCGCTGGCGAAGAGCGCGAAGGCGCGGGCCGTCAGCTCATGCACCTGTTCGACATTCATGGCGACGGTGGAAAAAGCCGTCAGCGGCTCCGTGACCCGGGCCTGGTCGCGGATCTCGTGCAGCCGTCCGCGGCCCATGCCGAGATCGCCGGTCGCGGCGATGCTGGAGATGACCAGCATGGGCTGGGAATC
>DATFRE010000042.1:0-16025 GCA_035263545.1 Dongiaceae bacterium | reverse complement strand
GCGAAGGCAACCCTCCCCAAAAGCCGACGGAACAATAGCTGCCCGGATCTCATGGTTTCCTCCCCTGCCTCTGCCGCAGCGACGAGCCTACCCACGAATCTTGACGGACCTGCGTCATGCCGAAGGTCGCGCGATGGACCGGGGCTTCAACCTCAGCTATCTTTTGCCACGAATACGCGCTGAAAGCCCTGGGGGTTTAGCCATGCTCAGACACGACGCGCCGGCCAATCGGTTCTACAGGGACTTGCGCACCGGCCGGCTGTCGCGCCGCGCGGCGCTGAAGGCACTCGGCATCACAGGATTGGGGGCAGCGAGCCTTCCGCTCTTTGGCGGCGGCGCCTCGGCGGACGACCTGCCCCTCGGCTCGGGTGGGATTCCGCTCGCACGTCCCGATCATCCGGTGACGCTGCCGGTCTTCGAAGACCCGATCAAAAGCGGGCTCGAGCCCGAGACCGGCGGCACTTTCAACATCTTCAACTATGCCGATTACGTCGATAAGAAGCTGCTGGATGCCTTCGGCAAGAAATACGGCGTCGATGTCCAGCTCACCACCTTCAACAGCATGGACGAGGCAATCACGCGGCTGGGGACCCATGCGGTGCAGATGGACGTCACCGAGATCACCCCGGACCGCGTCTCGCAGGCCGTGGCCGGCAAGCTGCTGAAGCCGATCAACCACGACTATATTCCCAATCTGAAGCAGAACGTCTGGCCTTCGCTGCAAAGCCCCTACTACGACACGGAGTCGCGGTATTCGGTGCCCTATACCCTCTACACCACCGGCATCGCCTGGCGCAGCGACAAGATCTCGGAGGATATCGCGAAGCTCGACAATCCCTGGTCGATCTTCTGGCATGCCGAGAAGTACACGGGCTATGTCGCGGTGCTCGACGATTCCCGCGAATCGCTGGTGATGGCGATGCTCTATCGCGGGCGCTACGACATCAACACCGAGGATCCCAAGGAGATCGACGCGGCGCTGGCCGACCTCTTGGCGCTGATCCCGATCTGCAATCCCAAGGTCAACATCACCGGCTATCAGACCTTGCCCCAGGGGGCGAGCTGGCTGAATCAGAACTGGTCGGGCCAGATGCTGAGCTCGGTCTTCGCCTATCTGCCGAAAGACTTCGACCCCTCTCTGCTGCAGTATTGGGCTGCACCCAAGGGCAAGGGGCCGATCCAGAACGACATGTGGGTGGTCTGCTCCACGACCAAGAAGCCCGTGCTGGCGCATCTCTGGCTGAACTTCCTTCTCGACCAGCAGAACGCCTACGACAATTTCGTCAATTTCACCGGCTATCAGCCGCCGCAGAACGCCATCACCGCGGATTCGCTGATCGCCGGCAAGCTGATCCCGCCCAATCTGCGCACCGCCGTCATGTCGCCCGATGATTTCGGCCCGACTTCCCTCCAGGAATCGGCGCTGACCAGCACCGGGCTTAAGCTCTGGCAGACGGCCTATGCGAAGTTCAATTCGGGTGGGTGAGACGGGATCCGTAGCGCAGGACGGATAGGAGGCGATCCAACAACTCAGCATGGGAGTAGGGGGTATGCATAACCAGGATTCCGATCGTTGCGAAATCGCGCCTTGCGGCTGTCATGAGCACGAGCAGGCATCTCCGTCTCTATCGCGCCGGCGCCTTCTGGGGGCGACCGTCGCCGGTGCGGCCGTGGCCATGGTCGCAGCCGCCGGTACCGAGCTCGCACGACCGAGCGCGGCCCGGGCCCAGACCTCGATGACGCCGGACGAGGCGTTGAAGACCCTGATGGACGGCAATCAGCGCTACGTCGACGGCAAGATGACGTCCTTCGAGCACGACCTCGATCTGCTCCATCAGCGTGCGGCGGAAAAGCAGGAGCCCTTTGCCGCCGTGCTCGCCTGCGCCGATTCCCGCGTGCCGGTCGAGCTCATCTTCGACCAGACCATCGGGCATCTCTTCGTCAACCGCGTCGCCGGCAATATTGCGACCACGGAGATCATCGCCAGCCTGGAATACGGCGTGGCGGTGCTCGGCACCAAGACGATCATGGTGCTGGGCCATGGCAGCTGCGGCGCCGTGGACGCCGCCATCGCCAACAAGCCGGTGCCCGGCCAGATCAGCTCGCTCTACCGCGCCCTCCGGCCGGCGGTCAACCAGGGCGGCGGCAATTTGGATCAGTGCATCGCCGACAATGCCAAGATCCAGGCGCAGCTCCTCCGGGAAGCCTCCACAGTCCTGGCGGAGGCGATCGCCAAAGGCAATCTCAGCGTCGTCGCCGGCGTCTACGACCTCGCAACCGGCAAGGTCACGATGGTTTGACCACGCGATGCTTCTCGCTCCGTTACCCCGGCCTCGGCCGGGGTAACGGGCGAGAGATCGCAGCCGGGAGAATTCGCCGGGAAGAAAGCGGCGCTACCAGATGCGGTAGGTCCAGTTGAAGAAGAAGAGGATGACCGCGATCACGAGGATGACGAAGACGACGTGATGGGCGCGAAACCGCCGGCGGCTGGGCGGCGGTGAATTGTGATGATGCTGCTTCGAGCTCATATGGGCCCCCCTTGAGCAGAACTTAGCCGGCTCCGTCCGGCGTTACGAGAATTTCCGCAGATGCGCAGCTGGATATGGATTTGCGCCATTCTCCTGCTCGCCGCTCCTGGAGCCCGGGCGGAGACGCCGGACCAGGCGGCGATTCGTGCCGCCCTGACAGGCTGGATGGCCGATTTCAATGCCGGCAGACAGGATCGGGTCTGCGATCTCTTCTCGCCGGAGCTGCGCTACGACTATCGCGGCTTCCCGGAACGCGGTTATCGGGAGCTCTGCGAGCTGCTGCATCGCTCGCTTTCGAAGCAGGACAGGAAATTCGCCTATTCCGTCGACATCCGGGAGATCCTGGTCTTCGGCGATCTCGCGATCGTGCGCCTCACCTGGACCCTCAGGGTGACCGATATGGCCCCCGCTGCGGCGGCGACAACCGAGGAGCCCGGGCTCGACGTCTTCCGCCGGCAGGCCGACGGAAGCTGGAAGATCATCCGCTACCTGGGCTATGAGGAATAGCTAACCCCGCGCCAGCGCAGCGCCGGCGAGCCTGCCCAGTTCCGTGACTCCCTTCTCGATGCGCGCATTCCAGCCGTGGCCGCAGCTGAGCCTCAGGCAATTGGCATAGCGGCTGCTGGCGGAGAAGACATCGCCCGGGGCAAAGCAGATGCCGCGCGCCAGCGCCGCCTCGAAGAGCGCACGGCTCCTGATGGGCCGCGGCAGTTCCAGCCAAAGAACAAAGCCGCCAGCGGGCCGGGTCACCTTCGTGCCCTTGGGAAAAGCCTGGTCGATGGCATGGGTCATCCGATCTATGCCCTCGGCGAAGACACGCCGGATCCGCCTGAGATGGCTGTCATAGCCGCCGGAGGCGAGGAAGTCCGCCAGCGCGGCCTGGGGCAGCGCCGGGCCGCAGAGGGTGAAGGCGAATTTGCGCTCCAGCACGCTTCGCATATGGGCGCCCGTGGCAATCCAGCCGACGCGATAGCCGGGCGCCACCGTCTTCGAGAAGGAGCTGCAGTAGATCGTGTTGGCGGTGAGGCCGCCGCGCGGATCCAGGGCCATGAACGGCCGGGGCGGCTCCGGGCCGAAATAGATGTCGCCATAGATGTCGTCCTCGATCAGCGGCACCCGGTGGGCGGCGAGAAGGCGCAGCACCTCCATCTTCTTGTCTTCGGGCATGGTGCAGCCCAGCGGGTTGTTGAAGCTGGAGGAAAAGAGGCAGGCAGCGATCGACCCGCCCGCCAGCGCCCGTTCCAGCGCCGCGAGGTCGAGGCCGCTGGTAGCATCGGTCGGCAGCTCGAGAGCCTTCAGATCGAGAGCCTCCAGCGCATGCAGCAGCCCGAAATAGGTTGGCGATTCGATGGCGATGGTATCGCCCGGCCGGGACACCGCCTTCAGCGCCAGGATCAGCGCCTCGGTGCAGCCGCAGGTGACGGCGATATCCTCCGGCGACAGCGCCTGACCCCAGCGCAGCGCGCGCCGCGCGATCTCCTGGCGGAGCAGAGAATCGCCGCGGGGCGCGGTGTAGACGTTGTAGTCGACGCCTTTCACCCGGGCGGCGCGTGCGAGGAAGCGGTCGAGACGCCCCGCCGCCAGAACCTCGGTGCTGGGGATCGCGCAGCCCAGGGGAACGAAGCGGGGATCGGCGGCATGCTCGAGCAGCTCGAGCACGACCCCGGAGATCGCGACGCTGGTGGCCTTGCCCGGCGGCCGGGAGAGGCTCGGCTTCTCCAGGGAAAGGGCCGCGCCCCGCGCGACGTAGTAGCCGGATTGCGGCCGCGCCTCGAGGACGCCGCGATCCTCCAGCAGGCGATAGGCCTGGAGTGCTGCGGAGAGACTAATCCGCCGCTGCTTGCTGATCTGGCGGAGCGAGGGCACCCGCGCGCCCGGCCGCAGCGTGCCGCTATCCACGAGCCCCGTGATGAAGCCCGCCAGCTCCTCGTAGCGATAGGAAGCATCGGTCCCCAAGGCCTTCCCCTCCGGTCGTCGGCCAAAGAATAACTGTTATGGTTACAATTTCAACTTGGTGTATCTGTTATCAGAACGTCGTGCCGGCTAGAACAGTCCCGAACGGCAATGAGGGAGGCTGAGATGGCGCAATTCCCCTATAACGAAATCATCACCCTGGACGGCGCGGCCCCACGCCACGATCTCGCCGAAAGCACCGGCCCGAACCTTCGCCTCGACGATCTGCTCGGTGAGGCCGCCATCGGCGATCTGGCACTCGGCTACGGGACGCCCGAGGGCGATGAGCGGCTCCGCCAGGAAATCGCCGACCAGCACGGCGTCGGCCCAGAGGATGTCGTCATCACGGTCGGCGGCATGCACGCGCTCTTCCTTCTGGCCTTCATCCTCTGCGAGCGTGGCGACGAAGCGGTGACGACCGCTCCGCTGTTCCCGCTGGCGCGCAACGTCCTGGAGGCGGTCGGCGCGCGGCTCTCGATCCTGCCGCTCGCCTTCGATCGCGGCTATCGGCCCGATCTCGCCGAGCTTCGCGCGCTTCTCTCGCCGAAGACCCGGCTGGTGAGCCTCGCCTCGCCGCAGAACCCCTCGGGGGTCGCTTTGCCGCAGGATATGCTGCGCACCATCCTGGCCATGATGGCGGAGATCTGCCCCGCGGCCTATCTGCTGGTGGACGAGACCTACCGCGACGCCGCCTATGGCGATGATCCGTTGGCCCCGACGGCGGTGACCCTGGGCCCCAGGGTTATCTCCGTCGCCTCGCTCTCCAAATGCCATGGCGCGCCCGGCCTCAGGCTGGGCTGGGCCATCACCCGCGACCCAGCGCTGCGGGCCCAGCTCGTGCTCGGCAAGTTCAACACCGTGATCTCCTGCTCGGCCGTCGACGAGGCGCTGGCACTCCGCCTTCTGGCCGAGCGCGAGCGGATCATCGGCGAGCGGCGCCGTCATCTGGCCGAGGGCCTTCGCCGGACTGAAGCCTGGGTGCAGGAGAACGCCGGCTTCGTCGACTGGGTCCGCCCCGATGCCGGCGCGATCTGCTGCGTCCGCTTGAAGCCCGCGGTCTTCGATGCGGCCGCGGTCGCTCGCTTCCTGGAGGTGCAGGCCGGCGCCGATGTCAGGACCGGCAAGGGCAGCTGGTTCGGCGAGGAGGATCGCGTCTTCCGCCTCGGATTCGGACTGCTGGCCCTGCCTGAGCTCGATGCTGCGCTGGCGGCTCTTGCAACGGCCCTGCGGCGGGCGCTGCCGGAAGCGGCATAGCCCGGCAGCGCAGATTCCACGGCGTGTTGTCACTCGCGGATGGCATGCGCCTCCTCAAGGCGGACGGAACGCGCTAGGCTCTCGCGATCGGCGGCAGTCTTCGGATGAGGCAGATATGTTCCAGGCACGGGTGATCGAGAGCGGCGGCAAGACGGAGTTCTATCGCGACCTGTCGCAGCAGCTGGCCTCTCTTCTCGAGAACGAGCGCGATGCCGTCGCCAATGCGGCCAATACCGCGGCCCTCCTGTTCGAGCTGATGCCGGACCTCAACTGGGCCGGCTTCTATTTCCTGCGCGATGGCGGAGAGCTCGTCCTCGGCCCCTTCCAGGGGAAGCCGGCCTGCGTCCGCATCGCGGTGGGGCGCGGCGTCTGCGGCACCGCCGTCGCCGAAAAGCGCGCGATGCTGGTCGAGGATGTCCACGCCTTCGCCGACCACATCGCCTGCGATGCGGCCTCGCGCTCCGAGCTGGTCGTGCCGCTGATCCGCGATGGCGAGATCCTCGGCGTCATCGACCTCGACAGCCCGACGGTCGGACGGTTCGATGAGCATGACCGGAGCGCTCTCGAGGAGATCGCTGCCATCTATGTCGTGGCAAGCAGTCTCGAGGATTAGCCCAGCCTAGTCGTCGCGGAAATCGGACAGGATCTGGTCGAGCCTTCCGTGCTCTTCGAGCAAGGCGTGATATTCTTCGGCGGCGGCCGGATCGTGTTCGGCCTTGCGGCGCAATCCGTCGATGCGGGCCTGGACGATATTGAGCCGGCCCGCGGCGGCGGCCGTGAGATTTCCGACGCGCTCGCGGCGCCGCGCAGCCATTGTGGACATCGTGACCTCCGTAGCACCAGGCGCACGGCGAAAGCAACCGTACGGGTGCTGAGATATGGGGGGAGCCGATAAAGAATCGAGGGGGCAAAGCCACACGCGGCATAAAGGAATGCGGAGGATCCCCGACCCTTATGGCTCTCTGATCTGGGACCCGGCCACTCGCTCTCGATCCTTTATCGAAGGCCGATCATCTCGAGCGCGAATCGAAACTGCGAGAAGGATCCCGCATGTCACGCTTGCCGATGTCGGAGGGAGGCCAGCCCTTCACGGCCATCCTCTGCGACGCCAATCGGGGGTGATGCGCTCGTCCATGTGACCGCGGCGACGCCCGAGGAAGCAGCCGAGAAGGCCCTTCGGAGCTTTCTCGACCGCAATGTGAGGCCCGAACTGCACACCACCTATCGGGAGTACAATCTGGCCTGGGTCGACCATTTGTTCCGCGGCCGGCTGGAAGACCTGTCCCGCCGGGATCGAGACGCGATCCCTTGATATCGCAGCGTCGGAGCCGACTCGCGCGGGCATAGCAAGCTCGCCAATCCCGATCTGTTCACCTATCGATCTTCCCGGCGGGGCATCGGTGCCGAAAAAGGGCACTGGGCCCGCCCATCCGAGTTATCGGATAGTCGAGGCTGGGCAGCCACTTTGAGTGGCGAAGCCCATTTGGGTGGAAATGTCTAGTTGGAGACTGGGGCATGCCCATGGTGGTGCCGTCTGGTCATTGCGCCGGAGGTCGACAAGCGCGGCCGCCGGAGGCGGACCGGCACGACATTCTCGGCGTCAAGATCGATGTCCTGACCTTCCAAAAGGCCCTTCACCGCTTCGATGAGTGGATCCACGCGCGCGCGGCAGTTCGTCTGCGTCGCCGACGCCCATGTCGTGATGCAGGCGCAGTGGAACGACGATTTCAGAGAGATCCTGAGCGAAGCCGGGATGGTCACGCCCGACGGCATGCCGCTGGTCTATCTGCTGAGAAGCGCAAAGCGTGGGCCCGTGGAGCGCGTCTACGGGCCCGACCTGCTGCTCCGCACCTGCGAGCACTCGATCTTCCGGCAGTACCGGCACTTCTTCCTGGGTGCTGCGCCCGGCGTGGCGCAGCGCCTGGCGGAGCAGCTGCGAGAGCGCTTTCCGGGGCTGGTGGTCAGCGGGGTCTACTCGCCGCCCTTCCGGCCGACGACGGAGGCCGAAGATCTAGCGATCGCCGCGGTCATAAACCACTCGCGGCCCGATTTCGTCTGGGTCGGCCTCGGCACACCCAAGCAGGAACGGTGGATGTACCGGTTCCGCAAATTGCTGAACGCCCCCATCCTCATCAGCGTCGGCAGCGCCTTCGACTATTTCTCCAACGAGAAACGCCAAGCCCCGAAGGCCCTGCAACGCGTCGGGCTGGAATGGCTGTTCCGCCTGGTTTATGAGCCGCGCCGGTTATGGCCGCGCTATAGCCGCGTCATCCCGGGCTTCCTCTACCTCCTCATGCTGGAGAGGCTGGAGGCTTTGCGGCATCGTCCGGGAGGCACGAGCGCGCCGCCGACGAGCGAGCCTTCCGATCGCAGGGATGCTTGATGAGCAGCCAGGCATGAGGCGAACGCTGCCGGCCGCCGGGATCGAGCGCCGTGCCTGATCCTCTGGGCATGCAGAGCTTCGCCCTCAGAGCACGCGACTCGCGGATCAAGCGGCTCACGATAAGGATCGGGAAGGCCGCGATGCGATCCTATGCCCATGCGCCGCTCGCGGTCACCGGCCTGTTCGACCGGATCGGCCAGCCGGCGCTGTCGGACCTGTTCCTGGCCCAGCTCTTCGATCTATCGCCCTACAACTGGGCGTTGGGCGAGCGCCTCGCCGATCGCTACTACGATGCCTATCAGCGGAAATATGCCGTCGGGAGCGTCGATCGCGGGCGCTTTCTGCTCTCCGCCATGAGATCCTCCGTGCCGTCGGAGCAGCTGATCGCCGCCTATTTCGAGAATCTCGGCGCCTTGATGCGCGATCGGCCCGAGCGCTCGACGCCGGGGCAGCTCGTGCTCGGCATCGGCTCGGGGCGCACGGGTTCGACCACGCTGGCGGCCTTGCTGGCCTCCGCTTCGAATTCCATTTCGACCCATGAAAACCCGCCGCTCGTCTACTGGGAGCCGCATCCGCGGCAGGTGTCGTTTCATCTCCGCCGGATCGCGGTCTTGCTGAAGCATTTCGCCCTGGTCGCCGACGCCGCATCCTGGTGGATCAATCTGCTCGAGCCGGTGCGCCGGGCGATACCGACCGTCAAGGTCATTGCGCTCATCCGCGACGTCGAGGATTGCGTCCGGTCCTTCGACCGGGCCGTCGAACAGAATCCCTGGGCCGGGCCATGGAAGCACGCCTGGGAGAACCGCCGATGGGATCTCATCATGCCGCACTATCCGGTGCCCGCGGATGCGGCCGGCGATCCGCGGGCGGCGAAGCAGGCGATGATCCGGCGATATGTGACGGACTACAACGCCTTGATTTCCGATCTCGCGGCCCAGCGGGATTGCAATCTCCTGATCCTGAAGACCGAGGCGCTCAGCTCTCCGTCGACGATCGAGCGGATCTCCGGCTTCATCGGCATGCAGGTCTCACAGACGCCGCCGCATTTCAACGCCGGAGGAACCGATGACGGCGCGTCCCTGTCCTATCGTTTCTGAAGAGCGGGGATGAGGCGAGGCCGGCATGCGGCAGAGATCGGTCGCCATCGTCCACAAGTTCATCCCGGACTACCGGGTGCCGTTCTATTCGGAGCTGCTCAGCCGCTGTGCCGCCGCCGATATCGATCTCAGCATCATCCATGGCGATGGCGACGGCGCCGATAGAACGAAGGGGTATCTGCGATATCCGCCGTTCGGCCGCCTGATCCCCAACAGGCTCTTGCAGCTGGGCAACGTTCAGCTGATCTGGCAGGGGGCATTCGAGGCCGTGCGCGGCAAGGACCTCGTCATCGCGCCGCAGCTCAACAAGTTTCTGATCAACTACCTGTTTCTAGCGCGCCAGGCGGCCCGGCTGCAGAAGTTCGCTTTCTGGGGGCAGGGCCGCAATCCCCATGCGCGCAATCCGAACAGCGCGAGCGAAGCCGTCAAGCGCCGGCTGCTACGGCTGCCGCATTGGTGGTTCGCCTATACCGAAGGGACCGCGGGACATCTGAGGGAAGCGGGATTTCCCGCCGATCGCATTACCGTCGTGCAGAACGCGATCGATACCTCCGCGCTGACGAAGGTCGCCCGGGAGACGACGGCCCGTGATCTCGGCGAGATTCGGGAAAGGCTGAGCACGAGCTCCGAGAACATCTGCCTCTATGTCGGAGCGATGTACCGGGAGAAGCGGCTGGAATTCCTCATGGAGGCCTGCGACCGGGTGAAGCGCCGGGTCGACGACTTCCACATGGTCTTCGTCGGGACCGGCCCGGATGAGGAGATGATCCGCGGCTATTGCGCCGAGCGGCGCTGGACGACCTGTCACGGGAGGGCTTCGGAGGAGGAGAAGATCCGCTACGGCCTGCTCGCGAAGCTCATGCTGATGCCCGGGTCCGTGGGGCTGGTCGTGCTCGATTCTTTGGCGCTTGGCCTGCCTCTCGTGACGACGGATGTGCAGCTGCACGGGCCGGAAATCGAATATCTGCAGGATGGTGTCACCGGCGCGATCGTCTCGCCCTGCGACGACGTGCAGGCCTATGCGGACAGGATCGCTGCGCTGCTCGAGCGGCCGGCCGAACGGGCCGAGATGGCTGAGCGCTGCCGCGATGTCGGCCGCAGCTTCACCATCGAAGAGATGGCAGAGCGCTTCTTCAGCGGAATCACGGGAGCGCTGGATGCTCCGCCACGGGGATGAGGCGCGGCGGCACGGCAGCGGGACTGCCGCCGCAAGCCCGGCCTTCTCCCTCTGGCTCTACCTCTTTCGCTGGCTCGCCGCCTTCGACGTTCTCTGGGGTCATGCCTACAATCGCTATCTCCTGCGCGTCCGCGACCTTCCCGGCAGCGAGCGCGGCGTGGCCCATCTGCTCTTCGCATTCCCCGCGGGGTTCCTCCACTTCGCCGTGATGGGCTTCTTCGTCCTGAGCGGCTATCTGGTCGGCGGAAGATTGCTAGAGGAGGCCCGCGAGACGGGCGGGGTCGATGTTAAGGCCTATCTCGTGAAGCGGCTGGTCCGTCTCTGGATCGTCCTCCTCCCGGCCCTTGTCCTGACCCTCGCCCTCACCCGGATCGGGCTGTCCCTGCAGCCGGCCGCAGCCAGCCCCGTTTACGGGCCGGAGATCACTTCGGCCCTCGGGCTTCAGACATTCGCCTGCAACGCCCTTTTCCTGCAGACGGTCCTGTGCGGGGAATACGGCGACAATTTCGCGCTCTGGTCCCTGGCCTACGAGTTCTGGTACTACCTCGCCTGGCTCCTCTTCGTCGTCATCTTCATCCGCGGGCTTTCGATCCAGACGAAGGCCATCGCGCTCGCCTGCGGCACCATTCTGCTGGCGGCGCTGACGAGCTGGCAGTTCGACGGTGTGCCGATCGCGCTCTACATGGTCATCTGGCTCATCGGGGTATGGGCCGCGATCGCCAGGCGGCCGCTCTTCGGGACCGGGCTCAAGCTCTCCGCCGCGGTCTTCCTTGTCTACGCAACCGGCTTCCGCTTGCTGGTCAGGGATGCCGCGCATCTGCCCACCGCGCCGCTCTTCCTGGCGGATCTCATCTTGTCGGTCGCTTTCGCCAATATGCTGATCGCAATGCGGCTCAGCCCCCGCCTTCGACCACCCCCGGGGGCCGGCATCCACAAGCATCTGGCGGGTTTCTCCTATTCGCTCTACGCAACGCACCAGCCGGTCCTGAACTGCCTCGGTGCCCTGGCCGTAGCGGTGGTCGGCTTCGGCTGGCACATGATGCCGGAGGGGATCGGCGCCTGGGCGGTGATCCTGGCCGCCATGGCAGCGGCGATCCTGGCCGCCTTCCTCTTCTCCCTGGTCACGGAAGCCCAGACCAATCGCCTGCGACGCGGGATTCTCGCGATGTTGGAGCGGTCAACATCACTTGATGTACATCAATGACCAGCTGGGCTAGTATGGTTCCAATACCTTCATTGGGGGCACGGCGACCGAGTGCGTCGGCCAGACATTCCGGCATCGGCGCGCCGCGCCTTGAAACGTGGCAGGAGGCAGCGCGATGGACACAAGTTGGGTCAGAATCGATCTCTCCCCACGACAGATGGAGGAGGGCGCCGTCAAGCGAATTCGAGCGGAATGCTTCCGCTGGTACATGGCCGCGCGAACGCCATCCGGCGCGCAACTGCTTTCGAGGCCGCCAAGGGCCGAGCGCGCAAGGGAGGTCGCAGTCGAGTTGCACTTCTCGCCGCGAATGGCCTCGATCTGCCGCGACGCCATCGCGGCCTATCACCCCGTCAGGACCAAGGGATCGCCCTCCGGCGAAGCGACCTTGCTCATGGGAAGTGCGCCGGAATCCGCAGTGGTCGCGCGGCTGTCAGTGGTCAAGGCGGCGCACGCGATACAGTAGGGCGAGGGCGCCCCGCGGGCTTCGGAGCATGGTGCCGCTTCGGGCACCATGCTTTAAGGCCGCCGGAACACCGATCCTAGCCCGTCAGTGCACTGCGATGCAGGTGCAGGGAGCGGCGCAAAAAACCTCCTGAGAAGCGCTGCCGAACCCCAGGGCATCGATGAGACGCAAGCCCCGGCTGCCCATCACGATGGTCGTTGCCTGCACGGCGACCGCCGTCGTCGTTATGGTCTCCGCCACCGGGCCGTCCGCGAGCTTCAGAACCTCGACCGGAACGCATCGCGCCTCCGCCCAGCTTGCGGCACCGCCTGAGCAGGTAGGTGCCTATCTTGCGGAGAACTCCAACAGGAACGGGCCGATCCGGAAAACCCGGATTGGACATGATCTCGGACGCAGACCGCGCCGCGGCGGGCGCTTGCGCCAGTTGCTGCAATTCGCCCGCAAGATTACTTTTGGCATGGTCGAGATCCGGCAGCCGCAGCAATTCCGTGGGCTCCTTGTCGCGGAGCAGGACATGCAGGAGCCTGATTTCGGCCTGATGCTGCTCGGCCAGGTCGAGAGCGACCTCCAGCCTTGTCGGCCGCCCGCGAGCCATCGATCGCCACGAGGATCCGTTTCAAATTCGATCTCCCAATCTCAGGTTCATGCCGCCGCTCGCTGGCGGCGGCAGGCACCGGCGGCCGTCTGTTCGTCCGCCCGCAGAGTCTCCTCTCGGGTGCTCAACTCAGTCGGCCGCCGGCACCGTCCCGGTCGCTCACCGGTCGCCAGCGGGTCGCAGGTAACGGGGCTGCCCCCCAGGCCTTGTCACGCTGCGACCTCTGCTACCCGGGCAGAGACAGCATGGCCGATCCGCCGGAGAGTTCTTTGATCTGCATCAACCGGCGGCAAGGGCCGGCGAAGATTGGCGCCGCCCTGGGACGGGGCCACCTGATGAGGGGCATCCCGGAGATATCTCTAGGCCGCTGCCGGTCTCTGCCTTTGGATATTGGGGCTGGTATCGGAAGCAGCGGAAGCCATTCTTGACGAGCTTGGCGCCGGTTCATTCAAAGGATCGATAGGATGGAAAACTGGATCTGGGGGCTGTCACTCATCGCATTGACGATGGCGATTCACGGAATAGGCATACTGTGGATAGCCTTGGCGGATGCGCGCATCCGGGTTCGAATCGAAGGCACGCGCCGTCTCAGATGGCGCCACCTCCTGGAATTCAATGTTGGCGTCATCAGCGTGTTGGGTCTGCTTCTGGCTGCGCTGCACGGGATAGAGGCTGCGGTCTGGGCGGCGGCATATTGGTGGCTGGGCGCGCTCAACTCGCCGGCAGATGCCCTTCTCTATTCTATCGACTCGATCAGCACGCGTGGTGCTTCCGATTTGATGCTGGAGCGCCACTGGCGGTTGATGGGCTCGTTGGAGGCGGTCGACGGCATGCTGCTGTTCGGCATCAGCACGGCATTCGTCTTCACGGTGATGCAGGCCTACTGGCCGCTGCTCATCCGCCGCCGGTGACGGATATCCCGCTTCGTAGGTGGATGAGTTTGCTGCAGCCCGGCGAAGCCGCATCGAGAGCGGCGATGAATTAGATGCGTTCTTCGGCCATTCCGGCTGGTTACTTTTAAGGCGGCATACAGATGGCGCCGAGAGCGCGTGACGCCCAAACAAAGCAGTTGGCCGGGTGTAAGAAATCGATACGTAGCGAGAGCGTCGAGAATAGTGAGTTCGGTCGACGTTATGCGCTCGACGTGCATGAGAGCATTAATCGGGAATCCCCAGCGTGAGTCTCTCTCACAAGGAACTGGTATTAGAGGGTTATTGGCCTTCGGCCTTCATCGCATCGCACGACACATCTGGGTTATCGTCGGCGAAAGTGCCCATTGGGTTCCTTTTCCATGCCCAAACATGAATCTCGTAGAACTCGGGCAGACCGTAACTATTGGGGGCGCTGTTAAAATTCATCATATGGCCCTTCAATGAGGCCGGCCCTTTCAAGGTGATATATTCGACCCCAATGAACGCTAGTTTGCCGTCAGGCATCGGCTCGTACATCACCGCCTCCGGCTTCGCGATATCGAGGACACCATCCTTGAGGTAGTCACCATTGACGTAGTGGATTCCCATCCCGCCACCCGTTGGGCTGCTATCGCAGGGGATGGGTCTGTAGCCCTCCTTTACCGCGACAGAAACATCCTTGAATCGATCATTTGCAGTCCGCACAGCGTCCGCCAGGGGATTGCTGCCCTCTGCCAAAGCTGTTCCAGCTGCAAAGAGGGATATAAGGGCAAGGGCTGAGGTCCATCGAAAAGCTTTCATGTTAATCTCCATCTGATTGTATCCTTTGAGTTAAGAGTTCGAACTGCAAGCGGGCAGTTGGACTGAGGTCGACGGTTGTCCGCTGATCACCAATGACGACAGCGCCATCGCAGACCCAGTATTTCGCGGTGTTGGTGAGATAGGGTGCCGGGGTGCGTCGTAAATGACCGATCCGCCGGATTAATTGACCGAGTGACCGGAAGCAACGGGGAGCGGCAGCATCGGCAAGGGGAAGCTGGGCCGAGAGTCTCCCGCCGGGCCAATAGGCCTCGTCGAAGCTCCCGCGGTCGCGCTCAGCTAGAATCTCGAAGCCAGCCGCCGCGAGCGCCACGCAATAGTCCCCGGGCGTGGCGAGCAAGCTCGTCGCCGTCGCGAGCTTCTGGTGGCGCGACGACGAGGCCTACTGGCCGCTGCTCATCCGCCGCCGGTGACGGGCGTCAGAGAACCAATTCTACCTAGCCAAGGCTGAAATCCCGCTCCAGGAGTTTGTGCCAGGGGACTGGAGCATGCGCCGAGCCCTCCAGCGCTTGAACCCCGATCAGCGCCGCGTCCTGCTCCCAACTTGACGCGATTCGCTGCGGTGCTTAATTCATGGTCCCCCAACAACCAAGGAGAGGACGACATGCGCAAGACTCTTTCGATCGCAGTAGTTGCGGCTGCAATAGCCCTATCTCCTTCGGTCTATGCCCAGAGTGGTAGCGTAGGCACCAACGTGGGCAGCAGCATGAACCAGCCGATGGTGGTGAGCGTCGACAATGGCAATGTCCACATGCAACCGAATGCAACGTCCCAGATCCTGACGACGGTCCCTAAGGGCCAGCAGGTGACCATGATCGGCACAGCCAATGGCGGTGCCTGGGCGCATGTGAAAGTTGGTAATTTGGACGGCTACATGGACCTGGTCCAGCTTCAGAAGCCCGTCCAGTAGACGCTCCGGTCAAACGTAGAAATTGCCCTGCACTTGGCCCGCCGATCTGACGGGCTTCTTTTTTGGGCTTGCAGCAATTCCGACTTCCGGGCCGGGCCCGGCCCTTCACCCATCCCCGCGTTGAGGTCCTAGGAGTGTGGCAGCACGCTGACCCGACGTGCCAGTGATTGGACCATGTGGGATCGCTCGGCGAGTTTTGTGTAGATTGCCGGGCATCAGCTCGCCGACGTCTCCGAGTCCCTCGCAGATATGCTATAGTCGTTCCCGATCGGGGCTATGAATGATCGCTTCAAGGCCAGAGTGCCTATAACGCGTGAATCCAGAAGTGGCACTGGTCCCAGGTCTATCACTAGGCGCGCTGCTGCAAACGAGGCGTTCGACTAAGCCATCACGCCGGTCCGTTGGCAGCGGAACAGCGGCGAAGTCGATCGGGCAAATAGACGGAGGGATGCGGCGCAAATAGCGCGACTGGCCGCGGGGTGCAGAAGTTGAGGACGCATACCGCAAACCCACCGGTGGGCCGCAAGATCGCGCGCCACGAGCTGCGCGATGGGGCTGGCGCTTGGCGATACGGTCAGTCTTGGCTGCTCGGCGCTTTGTGCCTGATTTTAATAGCCTGCTCGCAGGAGGCGCCAAAGAAGCCACCTGCACCACGTGTCGCCCGCGTGGTGCGAATTCATCTGGAGGGCGGTGGCGTCCACGGTGAGGCGAGCGGCGTCATCGAGTCGCGT
>DATFRE010000041.1:0-7173 GCA_035263545.1 Dongiaceae bacterium | reverse complement strand
CTTGAGCCCCGCGGTATCGGCCGCCTCATAGGCCGCCAGCATGCGCCGGTCGGCGAGGCGGCTGTGGCATTCGATCATCTCGATGGCGCCGCCTGGGAAGGCGTTAAGGGCGAGACCGCGCTCGATCCCGAGATCCTTGGCACCGGCGAGCAGCGCCGTCTCGCCCCAGCCGTCGAAGGGCACATGGGCGATGGCCGCATCCATGAGCTTTTCCTGCAGCTCGCCTGGGCTCGTCATGGCTCAATCCTCCGGAATGGTGTCGGTGCCATAGCTTCGCTGCATCTCTTCCACGAACATCAACCTGGAGAGGTCGGTCATCCGCATGGGGTAGAGGATGCCGTCGAGATGGTCGCATTCATGTTGCACCACGCGGGCATGAAAGCCGGTCGCCTCGCGCTCGATCGCCTCCCCCTCCGGCGTCACACCGCGGTAGCGGATCGCGGCATGGCGGGGGACCCAGCCCGTCAGTCCCGGCACGGAAAGGCAGCCCTCCCAGCCGCCGACCATCGCCTCGCCGGGCTCCCCCAAAGGGGTGATCTCGGGATTGACCAGGGCAATCGGCGCCACCGGCTCTGCCCCCTCCCGCGCCGCCCGCGCCGACGGCACGTGGAAGATGACAACCCGCCAGGGGATATGGACCTGGGGGGCGGCAAGGCCCGCGCCGCCGATATCCGCCAGGGTCTCCCACATATCCGCCACCAGCCGGCGGACCTCCGGCGCCGTGGGGTCCGCGAGGGGATCGGCGGGACGGCGCAGCACCGGATGGCCCATGCGGGCGATCTTGAGGATCGACATGGTTCCAATATGGCCTGCCCCGGCAGGGCCGAAAAGGCCTCGCCGCCCCCCGATTCGACAAGTTCTTTCAGGATGTTGCAGAGCCTCTTCACAACCGCCCGGCGATGTGATACCTAGCGCGCTCTTCGGGTCACGAGACCCGAAACCCATCTCTATTCCCGTTGAGGAGGCAGAGGCGTCTTGCAAGTACTCGTCCGCGACAACAATGTCGATCAGGCCCTGCGCGCGCTGAAGAAGAAGATGCAGCGCGAGGGCATCTTCCGGGAAATGAAAATGCGCCGCAATTACGAGAAGCCGTCGGAGCGCCGGGCCCGCGAGAGGGCCGAGGCCGTTCGCCGGCATCGCAAGCTGATGCGCAAGCGCATGGACCGCGAGGGCTACTAGACACTTCCCCCGCCGCTTCCGGCCAGTCGCGAGCCGCCCTCGGGCGGCTCGATGCGTTTGGGGATGAGGCCTCCGCGAAAACCCGTCCTGCGGGCAAAATCCCAAAGCTGCGCGCTTTCCACGCGATGCTGATATGCGGCGGGCAGGCTTGCGGCCGACTTGCGATGCAACCATCGGACGATGATAATTCTTTTTACAACAGCCATGCCTCCGGAACCCGAGAGGCGGGCAGGGCGACGCGTTAGCTTCTGGGAGGAACACGATGAACCAGGCCCACCGCAACCAGGGCGCCGGCCCTGACGGGACCGGACTCTGGAACTCGCCAGCGCTGAAACGCAATCTGGAGACCCCGGAGCTCTACGAGGAAGTGATCCGCCGCGGCGAAGGACGGACCGCCGAGGGTGGTGCGCTGGTCGTCGAGACCGGCCGCCATACCGGCCGCTCGCCCAAGGACAAGTTCGTCGTTCGCGAGCCAGGCACGGAAGCGACGGTCTGGTGGCAGAACAACGGCGCGATGACGCGCGAGGCCTTCGAGACCCTGAAGGCCGACATGCTCCGCCATGCCCAGGGCCGGGAGCTCTTCGTCCAGGATCTCCATGCCGGCGCCAATCCGCGCTACCGCATCCGCACCCGCGTCTATACCGAGTTCGCCTGGCATTCGCTTTTCATCCGCAATCTCCTGGTGCGGCCTGCCCCGTCGGATCTCGAGGGCTTCCAGCCGGATATGACCATCATCGACCTGCCCAGCTTCAAGGCGGATCCGGCGAAATACGGCATCCGCTCCGAGACGGTCATCGCCTGCGACTTCCTCAACAAGACCGTGCTGATCGGCGGCACCAACTATGCGGGCGAGATGAAGAAATCGGTCTTCACCTTCCTCAACTACATCCTGCCGGAGCAAAGCGTGATGCCCATGCATTGCTCCGCGAATGTCGGCGAGAGCGGGGATGCCGCGATCTTCTTCGGCCTCTCCGGCACTGGCAAGACCACCCTCTCCGCCTCCACCGACCGGGTGCTGATCGGCGATGACGAGCATGGCTGGGGCCCCGACGGGGTCTTCAACTTCGAGGGCGGGTGCTATGCCAAGACCATCAAGCTCTCGCGCGAGGCCGAGCCTGAGATCTACGCCACCACGGAGCGCTTCGGCACGGTGCTGGAGAATGTGGTGATGGACCCGGTGACGCGCCGGCTCGATCTCGACGACGACCGGCTGACCGAGAATACCCGGGCGGGCTATCCGCTCAGCTTCATCGCCAATGCCTCGGCGACGGGCCAGGCGCCGCATCCGAAGAACATCGTCATGCTGACCGCGGATGCCTTCGGCGTGCTGCCGCCCATCGCCCGGCTGACGCCGGCGCAGGCGATCTATCACTTCCTCTCGGGCTTCACCGCCAAGGTGGCGGGCACGGAAAAGGGGATCGTGGAGCCGCAGCCGACCTTCTCGGTCTGCTTCGGCGCCCCCTTCATGCCGCGCCATCCTTCCGAATATGGCGACCTGCTGCGGCGGCTGATCGACACCCACAAGCCGGATTGCTGGCTGGTCAATACCGGCTGGACGGGCGGCGCCTATGGCACGGGCCGGCGCATGCCGATCCAATGGACCCGGACCCTGCTCGACGCCGCCCTCGATGGAAAGCTCGCGGCGGCCACCTTCCGCAAGGACCGCTATTTCGGCCTCAGCGTGCCGACCGCCGTCCCGGGCGTTCCCTCGGAGATCCTCGATCCCGCCACGACCTGGGCCGATCAGAGCGCCTATGACGCCCAGGCCAAGAAGCTCATCGGAATGTTCGTCGAGAACTTCGCCAAGTTCGAGAAGAGCGTCGACCGCGAGATCGCGGACGCGAAGATCGGGGCGTGATGAACATCCCCTCTCCCGCGCTTTGAAGCGGGAGAGGGTGGCCACCGCAGCGTCCGCGGAGGTGGCCGGGTGAGGGTAAGCCAAGCTCAGTTTTGAAGGGCCCTCACCCTCCCCATCGCTTCGCGATGGGTCCTCTCCCGTTCCAAAGCACGGGAGAGGGAAGTTCGCTAAGCCCCCAGCGCCTTGACGATTTCCTCGCAGACCTTCTTGGCGTCGCCGAACAGCATCATGGTGTTGTCGCGGAAGAAAAGCTCGTTGTCGACGCCCGCATAGCCTGACGCCATCGAGCGCTTGACGAAGAGCACCGTCTTCGCCGCCTCGACATCGAGAATGGGCATGCCGTAGATGGGGCTCTTGGGATCGTTCTTGGCCGCGGGGTTCGTTACGTCATTGGCGCCGATGACGAAGGCGACATCGGTCGTCGGGAACTCGCGGTTGATGTCCTCGAGCTCGAAGACCTCGTCATAGGGCACATTGGCCTCGGCCAGCAGCACGTTCATATGGCCCGGCATGCGCCCTGCCACCGGATGTATGGCATAGCTGATCTTGACGCCTTCCTTCTTCAGCCGGTCGGCCATCTCGCGCAGCGCATGCTGGGCCTGGGCCACCGCCATGCCGTAGCCCGGCACGATGATGACCGAGCTCGCGTTCTGCATCAGGAAGGCGGCGTCCTCGGCGCTGCCGGACTTGACCGGGCGGTCATGGGCCTTGGCGGCCGCGCCCGCGGCGCTGGAATCGGTGCCGAAGCCGCCGAGGATGACGTTGAAGATCGACCGGTTCATCCCCTTGCACATGATGTAGCTGAGGATAGCGCCGGAGGAGCCCACCAGCGCGCCGGTGATGATCAGGAGATTGTTGCCGAGCGTGAAGCCGATGCCGCAGGCCGCCCAGCCGGAATAGGAGTTCAGCATCGAGACGACGACCGGCATGTCGGCGCCGCCGATGGGGAGGATGAGGAGGAAGCCGACCAGAAGCGAAATCAGCACCAGGAGCCAGAAGGCGGCCTGGTTCTGATCGACGATCAACCAGACGATCAAGGCGACGATCAGGATGCCCAGCAGGGCGTTCAGCGGATGCTGGCCCTTGAAGACCAGCGGCGCCCCGCTCACCAGCCCCTGGAGCTTGGCGAAGGCGACGATGGAGCCGGTGAAGGTGATGGCGCCGATGGCGACCCCCAGCCCCATCTCCACCAGGCTGTGGCGGGCAACGGCACCGGCCTCGCCGATGCCGAATTCCTGCGGTGCATAGAAGGCGGCGGCGGCGACGCAGACCGCGGCCAGGCCGACGAGGCTGTGGAAGGCGGCGACCAGCTGGGGCAGCGCCGTCATTTTGATGCGCAGCGCGATGAAGCTGCCGATGACCCCGCCGACAATCACCCCGCCGATGATGATCGGGTAGCTCACCACCCCGGGCTGGGCAAGCGTGGTCGCGATCGCGATCGCCATGCCGGCGATGCCGAAGCGGTTGCCGCTGCGCGAGCTCTCCGGCGAGGAGAGGCCGCGCAGCGCCATGATGAAGCAGATAGCCGCGACGAGGTAGGCGAGGACGGTCAGATCCTGGTTCACGAACGGGCCCCGCGCTACTTCGTCTTCTTCTTGAACATCGACAGCATGCGGTGGGTGACGATGAAGCCGCCGAAGATGTTCACCGAGGCGAGCGCCACGGCGATGAAACCCATGATCTGCGAGAAGTTGACATGCGCCGGCCCGGCGGCGATGAGCGCGCCGACGATGATGACGCTGGATATGGCGTTGGTGACCGACATCAGCGGCGAGTGCAGCGCCGGGGTCACACGCCAGACGACGTAGTAGCCCACGAAGCAGGCGAGCGCGAAGACGGTCAGGCCGAAGACGAACGGCACTTGCTGGATGGCGACTTCCATGGGCTAGGCTCCTCCTGCTCCGGCGAAGGCGGGATGCACCACCTGGCCGTCGCGGGTCAGCGCCGTGCCCTTGATGATCTCGTCATCCCAATTGATCTTCAGCGCCTTGCTCTCCTTGTCGATGAGCGGCGTCAGGAAGCTCAGCAGGTTGCGGGCATAGAGCGCGCTGGCATCGACGGCGATGCGGCTCGGCATGTTGAGATGGCCGATCAGGGTGACGCCATGCTTCACCACCACCTTGCCGGGCTCGCTCAAGGGGCAGTTGCCGCCCTGCTCCACCGCCAGATCGACGATGACGGAGCCATGCTTCATGGAAGCCACCATCTCCTCGCTCACCAGCACCGGCGCCGGCCGGCCGGGGATGAGGGCGGTCGTCACCACCACATCCTGCTTCTTGATATGCTCGGCGACGAGGGCGGCCTGCTTCTTCTGATATTCGGCGCTCATGGGCTTCGCATAGCCCGCGGTCGTCTCCGCCTGCTTGAACTCCTCGTCCTCGACGGCCACGAAGGTCGCGCCCAGGCTCGTCACCTGCTCCTTGGCCGCGGGGCGCACATCGGTGCCGCTGACGATGGCGCCGAGCCGCCGGGCGGTCGCGATCGCCTGCAGCCCGGCCACGCCGGCACCCATGACGAAGACCCGGGCCGGCGCCACCGTGCCCGCTGCCGTCATCATCATCGGAAAGGCGTGGCCGAACGCCGCCGCGGCATCGATCACGGCGCGATAACCCGCGAGATTGGCCTGGGAAGACAGCACGTCCATGGTCTGCGCCCGGGTGATCCGGGGCATGAACTCCATGGCGAAGGCATTGACGCCGCGTTGGGCATATTGGGCCAGCTGCTCCTTGGCGCCATAGGGCGCGAGGATACCCACCAGCATGGCGCCGCGCTTGAGGAGCGCCAGCTCGTCCGGCCCGCCTTCCACAGTACTCAAGGGTCGCTGCACCTTGAGGACGATATCGGCGTCGCTTATGGCCGCCGCCTCGTCGGCCACGACCTTGGCGCCCGCGGCCGTATAGGCCTCGTCCGTATAGGAGGAACCGAGCCCGGCGCCGGCCTCGATCGCAACCTCGGCGCCGAGACCGATGAACTTCTTGACCGTGTCGGGAGTGACCGCGACGCGCAGCTCATGGGCGCGTCGCTCCTTGGCGATGCCGATCTTCATTCGAAAGCGATCCTGTTCACCCCCTCGAGAGCCGCCCCCCGGGGGAGCCGGCTGGACACAATGCCGAAGCGGGTCTTGAATCTCAAGCGGCGATTCCGCCGCAGATCGGAGCATCTCCGCCTTCATGCCCCATCCTCCCGAAGCCCTGGCGGCCGCGTTGCGCAGGCAGGCGAGCTTTTGCACCGAGCTGGGCTCGCCGCTCTGGTCCGAGGCCATGGAAGCGGTCGCGGCGGATATCGAGACCGGCGGCAAGTTCGGCCCCCTCCTCGCCGGCTGGGAAGGCGATCTCGAGCGCGGCGTGCTGGCGCTCCGGCTTTTTGGCGGATTTCACTATATGGCCCTTGCTGGAAAGGCGCCGGCCCTGGCGGCACAGCTTCCCTCCTGCGGCGGAACGAAGGATGGTCCTCTCTGGTCGGCGCTTTGCGAAGCACTGGTCGAGCATGGGGATCTCCTCCGCGGCTTTCTCGACCATCCGCCCCAGACCAACGAGGTCGGCCGCTCGGCGATCTTCCTCGGTGGATTCCTCGAGATCGCCGCCCGCAGCGGCCTCCCCCTCGCCCTCTACGAGATCGGCGCCAGTGCCGGGCTCAATCTCTGCTGGGACCGTTTCGCCTATCGCCTGGGAGCACATCGCTGGGCCGGGACCGATCCCGCTCTGACGCTCACCGCCGACTGGCGAGGCCCGCCGCCGCGCCTCGATATGCGGCCCATCGTGGCAAGCCGGCAGGCCTGCGACCGGCGCCCGATCCGCCTCGCCGAGCCGGAGGCCAGGCTTTGCCTCCAGGCTATGTCTGGCCCGAGCATCTCGACCGCCTCACGCATCTCCGCGCCGCCATGGCGCTGGCACGCGACATGGAGATTCGGGTCGAGGAGGCCGACGCTCTGGACTGGATCGCCCGGTGCCTCGCCGCACGACCGGAGGGCCAGGCGATGGTGATCTATCACTCCGTGGTGCTGCAGTATCTCGACGCGGCAGCCCGGTCGCGCTTTGCCGCGATGATCGCTGCGGCAGGCGCCGAGGCCACGGAATCGCGCCCGCTGGCCTGGCTTTCCTATGAACTGGCACGCGACGAGGGCGGCTTTGCGCTCG
>DATFRE010000040.1:0-2368 GCA_035263545.1 Dongiaceae bacterium | reverse complement strand
TCGAGCTCGCCGGGATTATCCTCGCCCGCCTTGCCGCGACCGAGAGCAGGGCCGCAACCGCTAGGGAAACCGCGGACCGCCACAGCCCGGCGGTGGCGCCCATCAGCCGGCTGGATCGGCAGGCCAGTTGGTGAGTCCAGCCGAGCCGCCTTCAGCTAAACCATTGCGGCAACAGGGGTAATTCCGCCCCCCGCGGCGGAAACCGTGCCGCCACGAGACCGATGGCCGCCAAGGCCGTCATTGTGCTGCGCTTCATAACTGGCTCCGTTCCTACCGGTGCCGGTCATTGGCCGGCTGCCCGGCTTGGGTTGTGAGGCTCGGATGAGTCCTCGCAGTGCAGTGTCGGCCCAGCCCTCCGTTAGTTGATTGATCCATATCATTATTACGGACATTTAATGCTCGCCGCATCGCGCCTGCGAACACCGGTCGCCGGTCCATATGCGAAAGAGTAGCTCTGCAGTTCGAAGTCGGCCTCCGACCACCAGTTGGATCCGGTGTCGCTTTGCTCGACCGCGTCAGGTGAGTGCCAAGACCTGCGCCCATCGGCCCGCGAGACGGGCGGGTTTCCCCTACTGGTTGTCGCGCTTCAGGCCGAAGCTGATGTCGGACTTTCCCTTCTCGTGGATGACGATATGGCCGCTCGTTTCGCCGACGCGGTTCAAGACCGCCTGGCCCGATGCCCATGTAATCGTCCTCACGCGCCCATCGGCCGAGACGCTTGCTTGGGTATCGGAGAGATAGTCTCCATCCCAGTACATGGCGATCAGATCGTTGTCGGCGAAGACGATCTGCGTGCCGTTGCCGCCGGCCCAGTTTCCGATCCATGTGCCGTTCCAGCTCGAATTCTGCTGCGCCGCGGCGGCTGCGGTGGCGGCCATGAAGGCACCGATGGCCAGGAATGCCGTGCGTCTCGTCATTGAATGCCCACCCATCGCAAATCTCCTGCAGCTTCGCCATCACCGGCGCTGACGCCGGATGACTCCATCAACCCTCGGCGACCTGCGCCGCCAGCTGGGCCGCATAGTCGCGGGCGAACTGGCCGAAGGAGATCGCGGGCCGGCCGAGCACCCCTCTGATATCGTCATGGACCTCGGCCGTCCCCCGCTGCCGCATGCGGGCAAACAGGTTGAGGATGAGTTCGGCGTAGTAGGCCGAGGCGCCCTCCTCGATCAGCTCCTGCCGGTAGATCTCGGGAGCGATGTCCTCATAGACGAAGCGTTTGCCCGTCGCTGCTGAGAGGATGGCGGCGACATCGCTATGGCTCAGCGCTTCCGGTCCGGTCAGGACATAGGCTTTGCCGTCATGTCCGGGCTCGCTCAGCGCCTTGATGGTGACCGCCGCGATGTCCCGCACATCCACGAAGGGCAGCCGCGCTTCGCCCGCCGGCAGACGAATGATGCCACCGGGGCAATAGGTGAGGAAATTCTGGTTGAACCATTGGGGCCTGATCAGGACATGCCCCAGCCCGGACTGCGCCAGCTGCCGGTCGCCCAGCCCGTGATTGCGGATCAGAGGATCCGGAGAGCTGGGATCGGCGGAGGAGGCAGAGAGACGCGCGATCATCCGCACGCCCGCCTTGCGTGCCGCCTCGATGACATTCGCCTGCAGGGCCAGCTGGTCGGGATGCTCGAAGGAGATCAGAAAGAGGGCTTCCACACCCTTCATGGCCGCATCGAGCGATGGAAGGTCCTCGAAGGAGCCGGTCGCGATCTCCACCCCGGCCTGGGGAAGCTTCGCGCCAGCCTCACGCCGGCGCAGGAGAGCTCGTACCGGCCGGCCGCTGGCGACGAGCTGGCCTGTGATTTCGCTTCCGGTCGTTCCATTGGCGCCGGTGACCAAGATCATAGGGGTACTCCTGGATCGAGGCAGGCTGCCCCGGACGGGAAAGGCATTCTCGTGCAACCTTCCCGCCTCGCCAACCGGCTCGCGCCACGGCTGCCGCGCGGCCTTCGCCGGGGCGAGTGGCTCGTCCTATCAATAAATTGGCCGATACGATCAATGGAATTGCCCGAGGCGGAAGCCATTTCTGCCACAAGCCCCACAGGTGAACAAACCATGAGCCTATTCCTTGCCTGGCTCTGCGGAGTCGTGCTGGTCGGGATCCTCGCCGCCATGCGCCGCAGCTAGGGCCATCTTTCTCCCGATAAGAAGCGGATCTCGAGGGCACCTCGGCATCGAAGCCTCTGGAAAGGCTTGTTTTTGCCCGCCATCTTTGGTTGGGTGCAGGGCTTTCCCCGAGGAAAGGCTTCCGATGCTCGATGCTCTCTACCGGCACCGTTTCCTGGACGAGGATCTGCCGCGGAAACGGCTCATCTGGCAGACCCTCTGTCGTGAATTTCTGCAGCGCCATGTTGGCCGGGACGCCGTC
>DATFRE010000039.1:0-2558 GCA_035263545.1 Dongiaceae bacterium | reverse complement strand
TGGGCGCCGAACTGTGTCACCGCCGCCTTGTAGGTCAGTTCCGGCAGCACGCCGCCATTGACCAGCGCCGCGGCGAAATCATAGGCAACAGCCTCTTCCTGGGTCAGGTCGACCGGACGCTGGCCGGCGACGATGGTGGCGAGCTTCTCGTCGGAGAGGCCGCGGCGTTCCGCCAGGGCCACATGGGCGTAGATCTCGTAAGCCGCGCGGAACTTGGCGCCGGTGACCAGGATCGCCACCTCGCGCACCGGCCGCGGCAAGGACGGCCCGATGGACATGGCCTTGGTCAGCTCCCAGATCGGCTTGCCGAATTTCGGCTCCTGAAGCCAGGGATTGAAGGGGCCGATCAGCTCGCCCTTCGGGCCGAAGGATTTGAATCCCTGGAAGTCCTTGGCGATCTCCGCGCTCATATCGTCATAGAACGGGCGCTGCTCGGTGGTCAGTCGCTCGGTCGGGATGGTCGGCAGGCGCATGACGGGCTCCCTGGCATTGCGGTCGCCCAGGATAGGCTCGTCAGGATGACGCCTACAATCTCACCTCCGGTCGTCAATGCAGCAGGATGAAGCCGTATTTCTGGAACACCGCCGCGGCCTCGGGCCCGGTCAGATAGTCGTAGAAGGCTTTCGCCTCGGCCGTGTCATGGCCGGCGATGAGGGCCGCGGGATAGACGATCTTGGGGTGGGTATCATCGGGGAAGGTGCCGGCGATCCGGACCTTCTTTGGGACCATGGCGTCGGTGGTGTAGACGATGCCCGCCGGCGCCTCGCCCAACTCGACCAGAGCCAGCGCCGCGCGCACATCCTTGGCAATGACCACCTTGGGCGCCACCTGGTCCCAGATCCCGAGCTTCGTCAGCGAGGCCTTGCCGTAGCGCCCGGCCGGCACGCTCTCGGGGTCGCACATGGCGAGCTTGCCGTCGCCAAGCGCCTGGGCCAGTGGCGCGCCGGGCTTGAGGTCGATGGAGAGCGTGCTGTTGGCGGGGGCGACCAGGACGAGATGATTGCCCAAGAGGTTCTTGCGCGAGCCGGCGACGAGGAGCTTCTTCTTGTCGAGATAGTCAACCCATTTCGTGTCGGCGGAGATGAAGATGCTTGCCGGCGCGCCGTTCTCGATCTGCTTGGCGAGATCGCCGCTGGCGCCGAAGGAGAGGACCACCTTGCCCTTGCCAGCCGCGGCGAAGTTATTGGCGATTTCGGTCATCGCATCCTTGGTGCTGGCCGCGGCGAAGACGACCGTGTCGTCGGCCCACGCCACGCCGGCGCCAAGGCTCCCAATGCCCAGGCCGAACGCAAGCAGCAATGCGGCCTTCAGGAAACGCTTTCTCGAAATCATGGCAGGAGCCCCCTCGGTCATCTGTCGATATATCTCGATGAATATATCGTAACGAGTTCGGCGCGAGCGGGTCAAGGCTGAGCGCCTGTCTCCGCATCCCTCCGAGTTCTCATCATTATTTTGTCCGTCATCCCGGCGAAAGCCGGGATCCAGGGTTGCAAGAGCTCGCGATGCGACCAGTATGAATGCCGTAGATCCCGGTTAGGGAGGGCTTGCCAGGATCCGGTCGATCTCGGCGTCGCCCAGCTTGGCGTGATAGAAGAGCTCGCAGAACTCCCGGGCGGCGGCCCGCCTGTCCCAGGCGAAGGTCTCCGGATGCAGCACCGCCGCCAGCCAGCGAAGGCCCAGCAGGCGGTTGATGCCCGGCGGCTCGTCGATCCAGCCGAAGGGAAGCTCGGGCGCCAGATGGATGCGATGCGACTGGACGGCCCGAAGCGCGCCCCAGGCCGGATCGCTGGGCATGGCGCGGTAGAGCCCGGGATCCTGGGTGATCACGACATCGGGATCCCAGCGGGCGATCTCCGCCAGAGTGGTCTTCGCCGGCGCCGAGGAGCCGGTCGGCGGCACCAGGTTGTGTCCACCCGCCATATCCACGATCTCGCCCAGCAGCGAGCCGGCCGGGCCCGTCTGCAATCCCGTGCCCCCACGCGCGTAATAGACGCCGGGCCGCTGCGCGGGCGGCAGCGTCGCGAGACCGGCCGCGATCTGCTTCAACTCTCCTTCGGCGTAGCCCGCGAGCCGCTGGCCCGCAGCCGCTTGACCCAGCAGGGGCCCCAGCCTTCGCAGGATCTCGGGCGTCTGGGCGAGGCGCCCGTCGAACAGGAGATAGGGGATGCCGGTCTCCCGCTGAATCTTATCCGCCAAGGCAGCGTAGTCCGGCTCGACATCGCCGATATCGAGGATGAGGTCGGGATGCAGCTTGCGGATGGACTGGGCCGATGGCGGCTTGCTGCTGGTGAGGCGGCCGACCACCGGCAGCCCGGCATAGGCCTTCGGGAGCAGGGCCGCGGTCTCCGGCGGAAGCTTGCTCGGCCATCCAATGAGCTTGTCGGGTGCCAAGGCGTAGAGGAGGAGGGCGGCGGGCGGCCCCGCCGGCATCACCCGCTGGACCGTCGCGGGGATGGTGACATGCCGGCCGGCGGAATCCGTGACCTCGACACTCTGTGCCCGCGCCTCGAGCGGGAGGAAGGCCCAGAGGGAGAAGGCCCAAAGGCAGAGGAGCAGGA
>DATFRE010000038.1:0-8637 GCA_035263545.1 Dongiaceae bacterium | reverse complement strand
CGCCAGCCCACGCCAGAGCTCGGCTGTGGCCTCGGCCGCCTCCGGCAGGTCGTACATCGGCAAAGTGGCGAAGCTCATCGCGGCGCGTTATCGGCTTGGCGGATCGTAGTAATCTCCGGCGTCTTCGAGGTGGATATGCTTCACGATCTTGAGCCCCGAGGGCGGATCGATGCTGCCCATCGTCACGTCGAGCTGGCCGCTGCCGATGCGCTCCCAGAACAGCTTTGAGCCGCAGACGCGACAGAAGCCACGCCTTATGCCAGGCGATGATTCGAACCAGGCGAGATTGCGGTCGCCCTTGATCTTGTAGCGCTCCGAAGGGGCCAGCGTATAGAGGCCGAGCGCACCGTGATAGCGGCGGCACTGGCCGCAATGGCAGGCCGAGGGCGGGGCCAGCGGGCCATCGATCTCGTAGCGCACCCCGCCGCAGAGGCAGCCGCCCGTGGTCTTGCGCCCGCTCATGCCGTCACCGCCGCCATGGAATGGGGAAGCTGCTCGAGCCCGTCGGTGATCTCGTCGAAATCCGCCTTCTCGGCAACGAAGATATGCCGGACGGTCCTGAGCCCCGTCGGCTTTTCGAGGCAGCCGGCGGCGATAGCGACGCGCCCCTCCCCCACCGGCTCCCAGAACAGGCTCGATCCGCAGAGCCGGCAGAAGCCGCGCCGTGCCTGCGCCGAGGACTGATACCATTTCAGGTTCTTCTCGCCGCGGACGGTCACATTGGACCAGGGTGCGGAGGTGTAGCTTGGCGGGGCACCGTGCTGACGGCGGCACTGGCCGCAATGGCACACCACCACGTCGCGGAGCTTCCCGCGGATCTCGATCTCGATGGCGCCGCACAGGCAATGTCCTGTTGCCCGCACAGCCCCTTTGCCGCCTTCAGAAATGCCACTCTGAGCCATGCATCATCCCGTTCTTGGCCTCGCGCGCCGCCTCGACGAGGCGAGCTCACGCGACAATCCCCCGAGCCATTTAACCACATCGGGCGGCTGCACCACAGCGGCGCGGATTAGATCGTCGAATCGCGCCGCAAGCGCGCGGATATGCTCGGTGCTGTTCAGCACGAGATAGAGGTCGCCGAGATAGACCGCGGCGCGCTTCGGCCCGAAGATCGTCATCGGCGCCGCATAGCGCAGGAGCCCGTCGTAGAGAAACCAGCGGAAGGTCGGGTAGAGCTCCGTCACCAGCCGGATCATGTGATCGAGCTGGTTGCGCCGAGCATCGAGAGGCAGCTCCCTCCAGATCCCTTCCCCGCGGGCGAAGCTCTCGATGGATTGCCGCGGGCTGCAGACCTCCAGATCGCTCTCCGGCCTGCGCTGGGTGGCGAGCTTCTCGCTGGCGACGGCGATGCGCGAGCGGGGCACCGCCGGGGCCGCATCGCGGAACTCGTGGCGGATCACCTCGTCGGTCTTCAGAAGGTCGGGCAGCGAGGTGGGGACGTAGCGCACCTTGTAGCCCACCGCCTCGGCGAACCAGCGCTCGAGCCGTTCGTCCGCCGGCACATGGCCGCCTTTCTCGATCTCGATGGGCTGCGGGAGAAGGGCGGCACCCAGGGCGCCCTCCTGGGCCAGGCCCAGGAGCCAGTCGATGCTGACCTGCTGATCGAGGGCCAGCGCTGCCAGGGTATCGGCCCGGGGCAGGCGCTTGTTGCCCGCCGCCAGGAACTGGGCCAGGGTCGAGCGGTCGAGCCCCACCCGGCGGGCCAGCGCGGCCTGGGTCAGGCCGCCCCGGGCCATCGCCTCCGTCAGCCGGCCGCGGAAAATCTCCAGCAGATCGCGTCGGTCCATGGCGCTCTTTTCCTGCGGCATTTTGTCACTGGCGCTGAGGATATACAACATAAGGCAGTGTTTGGTGAGCATATGCCTCTTGCCGTCCACCTCACATGTTCGTTACTGAATTGTTTATGAGCGTTCGGTCCGAAGCGGCCTTCGTCGACATTCCTACTCTGGCCCTGGCCTTCGGCATCTACATTTCCTTCGGATTGCTGACCTGGTTCCACCATGCCCTGCCTTGGTGGGTCGTCGCGCCCCTGGGCGGCTATATCGTGGCGCTGCACGGCTCGCTGCTGCATGAGGCGACCCATGGCTACCCCTCCCGCGACCCGCTGATCACCGGGGCAGTGATCTTTCCCTCTCTCTGGTTGTGGCTGCCGTTCAGCATCTATCGCCAGGCGCATCTCGCCCATCATCGCGATGAATATCTCACCTGCCCGCTGACGGATCCGGAATCGAACTATGTGACGCCCGGTATGTGGCGGGCGATGGGGCCGGGTCACCGGCTGGTCCGGCGTGCTCTCACCACCCTCGCCGGGCGCCTGATCCTGGGGCCGCCCTATGTCATCGGGCGTGCCGTCCGGCTTCTTGTGCGGGCCTTCCAGGTGGGCGACCACGGCTATCTCGCCCGCTGGCTCCACCATCTGCCATCGGTCGCTCTGGTGCTGTTCTGGGTCATGGCCGTGTGCCATATCCCGCTCTGGCAGTATCTCCTGCTCTATGTCTATCCGGGCCTCTCCCTGACGCTGCTGCGTTCCTATGCCGAGCATCAGGCGGCGCTTCCGGTCAGCGAGCGCATCGCCACGGTGCGCGCCGATCCGGTGATGGCCTTCCTCTTCACTTACAACAACCTGCATGCCCTTCATCATGCCGAGCCGGCGACGGCCTGGTACCTGCGCCCATCGCGTTATCGCCTGCGCCAGGCGGAGCTGGATGCCGCCAATGGCAACTACATCATCCAGGGCTATGGCGAGCTTTTCCGCCGCTACCTCCTCGCCGGCAAGGAGCAGCCGGTACATCCCTTCGCTGGCCAAGGGTTTCCGTTATAGGCTGTCCGCGCCCCGTCACCTGGCCGAACGGACCGCCCATGCTTTCCCTCCTCAGATCCACCTGGGCCCTGATGCTGGGGATCGTCCTGCTCATGGCCGGAAACGGGCTGCTGGCAAGTCTGATGGGCCTGCGCGGGAGCCTCGAAGGCTTCTCGAGCACCGTCATGGGCGGGCTCATGTCCGGCTATTTCATTGGCTTCCTGGTGAGCTCGCGGCTGACTCCGATGGTCGTGCGCAGCGTCGGCCATATCCGCGTCTTCGCCGCCCTCGCGGGGCTGGTGACAGCGGCGGCCATCCTGGCCTCGCTGTTCGTCCTGCCCACCGTCTGGCTGGTTTCGCGGATTATGACAGGCTTCGCCTTCGCCGGGCTCTATGTGGTGGCGGAGAGCTGGATCAACGACCGCACCGGCAACGAGACCCGGGGCCGGCTCTTCTCGGTCTACATGCTGATGCAATACACCGGGCTGATCGCCGGACAGCTCATGCTCAATCTGGCGCCGGCGACGGGCTTCGAGCTCTTCAGCCTAGTGGCGCTGCTGTTCTCCATCGCCGTCATTCCCGTCCTCCTGACCGCCAAGCATGCGCCGGCCATCGCGGCCCCTCAGCATGTCAGCCTGCGCGAGGTCTATCGCATCTCGCCGCTGGGCACCGTCGGCGTGCTCGGCCTGGGCATGGCGCAGAGCGCCTTCTTTTCGCTCGGCGCCGTCTTCGCCCATCGCATCGGCCTCACGACGGAGCAGATGTCGATCTTCCTCAGCGCCGGAATCCTCGGCGGGGCCGTGTTGCAGTGGCATGTCGGGCACTTCTCCGATAAGTTCGGCCGGCGGCGCCTGCTGACGACGGCCGCCCTCGCCTCCGCGGCGCTGGCGGCCGCGGCGATTTTTGCCTCCAGCGCGCCGCTCGCGGTGCTCGTCGCGACGGTGTTCCTCTTCTCCGCCACCTCGATGCCGATCTATTCCCTCTGCATCGCCCACACGAACGACTCCCTTTCGTCCCAGCAGATGGTGGCGGCGAGCGGCACGCTCATGCTGATCTATGGGACCGGCGCCATCGGCGGCCCCTTCGTCGATGGCGCGCTGATGAGCTGGCTTGGGCCCGGCGCCTATTTCGGCTACCTGGCCGCCGCCTATCTTCTCATCGGCTTCTTCGGCATCTACCGGATGATTCGCCGGCCCGACCGAGCGCCGGCACTCGAAGCACGGCTGCCTGAGGCGGCACGGGACTAACTCAGTCCGGTGTTCGAAAGCGCTCGCGGGGGATCTCGGCGATGGCGGCGATCTCGATCATGAGCGCGGGGTCGTAGAGGCGCTGGACCTCGACCGTCGTCGTCACCGGAAACGGGGCGGCGAAGAAGGCCCGCCTGACATCACCGGCCTTCATGAAGGCTTCGATGTCGGTCGTGTAGTGCACCAGGGACAGGATATCGCCCATGGTGCCGCCCATGCTGGCCAGCACGGCGCGGATGTTCTCCAGAACCTGGCGAAGCTGGGCGCACATGTCCTGCGCGCCGACGATCCGGCCCTCGCGATCGAGCGCCACCTGACCCTTCAGATGGACGATCCGCCCATCGCCCTGGACCATGGCCATGGAGAAAGGCCCGAAGGGCTGCCAGACATTCGGCGGATTGACAGCCTCCGGCATGATGACGATTGCTAAGCCTTGATCCCGCCCTCGTGCTTGCGGCGCTCGACGAAATCCTTGAGCGCCTCCTCCTTCGCCGGATCGAGCGGCGGCGGCTGGAATTCGGCGAGGAGCTGCTTCCAGATGGCGTTGGCGCGCTTGTCGGCGGTCAGCGCACCGGCTTCGCGCCACGTCTCGAAATTGCGCCAGTCGGAGAGGATGGGCGCGTAGAAGGCCGTCTCGTAGCGGGCAAGGGTATGACCGACGCCGAAGAAATGCCCGCCGGGGCCGACCTCGGTGATGGCATCGAGCGCCAGCGTCTCCTCATCGACCACGATGGGCTGCATGAACTCGCCCATGCCCTGGAGGATCTCGGCGTCGAGGATCATCTTCTCGAAGGAGGCGACGAGGCCACCCTCCATCCAGCCCGCGCCATGCATGACCATGTTCGCATGGCCCATCACCGCGCCCCAGACCGACATCTCGGATTCATAGGCCGCCTGGGCGTCCACCGCATTGGCGGCGCAGGTGTTGGAGGAGCGGTAGGGAAGCTTGTAGCGCCGGGCGAGCTGCCCGCCGGCCAGCGCCGCACGGGTATATTCCGGCGTGCCGAAGGCGGGTGCGCCGGTCTTCATGTCGACATTCGAGGTGAAGCCGCCATACATCACCGGACAGCCCGGTACCACGACCTGCATATAGGTGATGCCGGCGAGCGCCTCGGCATTCTGCTCGGCAAGCGCGCCGGCGATGGTGGCCGGCGCCATGGCGCCGCTCAAGGTGAAGGGCGTCATCACGATCGGCTGGCCGTGAAGCGCCATCTCCGTCATGCCCTGGAGCATGGGTCCGTCAAGGCGCAACGGCGAGTTCGAGTTGATGATCGAGAACAGGCTTGGCTCCCGGGCGAGTTGGTCGCGGTCGATGCCACGGGCGATCAGGATCATCTCGATGGCATCGGCGATGCGCTCGCGCCCGAGGCTGTAGGGATGCCAGATCCGGTCCGTCAGCGTGATGGCGGCCAAATGGGCGTCGAGATGGCGCGTGGGGACTGGCAGATCGGCGGGCTCGACGGGATAGCCCGAGATGAAGTGGACAATGTTGAGGCTCTGGCAGAGGCGCAGGAGATCGCAGTAATCGACGAAATTCCCGGGCCTGCGGCCGCGATCCATGTCCGAGGTGTTGGGAGCGCTGGCGACCGAGCCGAAATTGATGTGATTGCCGCCGAAGGTAAGATTGCGCGCGGGATTGCGCGCATGGAGCGTCACTTCCGCAGGCACCTTGGCGATGTGCTCCATCACCATGTCGCGGTCGAAGCGGACCCTGAGGCCCCCCTCCTCGACCCTGGCTCCGGCGGCCTTCAGCCGGTTGCGCGCACCCTCGTCCAGGAACTCGATCCCATCCTCCTCGAGGATGCGCATCGAGGCGTCATGGATCTTCTCGATCTGCTCGGGGCGCAGCACCTCGATGGGGCTGTAGGGATTGCGGTAGTTGCGCCAGGGTAGTTGCTTCAGACTTCCGCCGCGGGTCCGCCGCTCGCGGTTGCGCTGGCCGTCGCGCGCCATCAAAGCCTCCTCATCAGGGTGGCGGAGCATAGGCGTGCCGGCCGAAGGCTGTTAAGCCCCTTTTCGGCGGAATGTATCGCTATTGCGACCCGCTCTAGGCCAGCAGGCTCGACATCGCCCCGCGGAATCGGGCGAGGACGGCATGCTCGGCGATGTGATGGCCCTCCTCCACCACCTGGCGCCCGCCCACAAAGACATCGCGCACGGGGTTCTGATTGCCGGCGAAGACCAGGGCGTCGAGCAGGAAGTCGCGCTCCCGGCCGAAGAGCCCCGGCGCCTCGCCATCCAGCACCACGAGATCGGCCCGTAGGCCCGGCGCGATCGCCCCAAGGGGCCGGCCTGCCGCCAGCGCCCCGCCCGCTAGCGCCGCACGCCAGAGTGAAGCGCCGATATGCCCCTCAGAGCCCTGGCCGGGCCGCAGCACGTTGCGCCTTCGGGTGACGAGACGCTGGCCGTATTCGAGCCAGCGCAGCTCCTCCAGCGGGCTGACGGAGATATGGCTGTCGGAGCCGATCCCGAAGCGCCCATGGGCGCCGAAGAAGGTCTCGGCCGGGAAGAAGCCGTCGCCGAGATTGGCCTCGGTTGTCGGGCAGAGCCCGGCCACGGCACCCGAGGCGGCGAGGCCCTTCGTCTCGTCCTCGGTCATATGGGTCGCATGGACCAGGCACCAATGCGCGTCAACCGGCTGGTGGGCCAGCAGCCACGCCACCGGGCGCTGCCCCGACCAGGCGAGGCAATCCTCGACCTCCTTCGTCTGCTCGGCGATATGGATATGGATCGGCGCCGTGGCATCCATGCCCCGCAAGCCCGCGACCGCGGCGCTCAGCATCTCCGGCGTCACCGCGCGCAGCGAATGGGGCGCGATGCCGATCCGAAGCTGCGGGCTCTTTCCGTGGCGCTGGCGCAGAAGTCCAATCAGCGCCAGGAAGCGATCCGGGTCGTTGAGGAATCGGCGCTGGCCGGCGGCCGCCGGCCTGCCGCCGAAGCCGCCGGCGCCGTAGAGCACGGGCAGCAGCGTCATGCCGATGCCCGTGTTCCGGGCTGCGGCGATGACGCACTCCGACATCTCCGCGAGATCGCCATAGGGCCGGCCCTCGGGATCGTGATGGAGATAGTGGAATTCGGCGACCGCCGTGTAGCCGGATTTCAGCATCTCGACATAGAGCTGGGCGGCGATCGCCTCCACCTCCGCCGGCGTCAGCTTGCCGACGAAGCCGTACATCAACTTGCGCCAGGTCCAGAAGCTATCCTCGCCCGCGCCCTCGGCAGCACCGGTCTGCTCCGTCAGCCCGGCCATGGCACGCTGGAAGGCGTGGCTGTGGAGATTGGGCATGCCGGCAATGACGGGACCCGCCGCACGCCAGGCATCGCCTGCGGCCGCATCGGTCTCGACCGCCGTGATGTCACCCTCCGGGCCGATCTCGATGCGCACATCGCCGGCCCAGCCTTCCGGCAGAAGCGCCTGCTCGGCGAATATCACTCCCAAGGTCATCGAACCTCGCCCGCCGCGGTCGTCTTGTGGCAGGGCACCATAGGGTCTAAGAGACGCCCGGACAATTCCTGAAGGCGCCGAAGGACAGCCATATGTGGGACGATCTCTGGGTGAACGGCCTGCTCGCCACCATGACCACGGGCGGGGCCGGCTATGGTGCGATCGAGGATGGCGCCATCGCCGCGGAAGGTGGGAAGATCGCCTGGGTCGGCGCCGGGCGCGACCTGCCGGGCCGGCCGGTCGAGCTCGCCTCCCATGTCCATGACCTTGCCGGCCACTGGCTGACGCCGGGGCTGATCGATTGCCACACCCATCTCGTTTATGCCGGCGACCGGGCGCGGGAGTTCGAGTTGCGGCTGCAGGGTGCCAGCTATGAGGAGATCGCGCGGGCGGGCGGCGGCATCCGCTCGACGGTGACCCTCACCCGCGCCGCCACCGAGGACGAGCTGGTGGCCAGCGCCCAGAAGCGCCTCGACGGATTCATCGGCGAGGGCGTGACCACCATCGAGGTCAAATCGGGCTATGGCCTCGACAGCGCGGCGGAGGCCAAGATGCTGCGCGCCGCGCGGCGCCTCCAGGGGGTCACCGTCAAGACGAGCTTTCTCGGCGCTCATGCTTTGCCGCCGGAGTTCGAGGGCCGCAGCGGCGCCTATATCGATCTCGTGGTGGAGGAGATGCTGCCGGCGGTCACGGGCCTCGCCGATGCGGTGGACGCCTTCTGCGAGAAGATCGCGTTCTCGCCCGAGGAAACACGCAAGGTCTTCGCCGCCGCCCGCGCCCGCGGCCTGCCGGTGAAGCTCCATGCCGATCAGCTCTCCGATCTCGGCGGCGCGGCGCTGGCGGCGGAGTTCGACGCGCTTTCCGCAGACCACCTCGAATACACCTCCGAGCAGGGGGTCGCGGCGATGGCGAAGAGCGGCACGGTGGCCGTGCTCTCCCCCGGCGCCTTCTATTTCCTGCGCGAGAAGCAGCTGCCCCCGATCGAGGCGATGCGCCGCGCCGGCGTCCCCATCGCGATCGCCAGCGACAGCAATCCCGGCAGCTCGCCGGCGGCCTCCCTGCTGCTGATGCTGAACATGGCCGCGACCCTCTTCCGCCTCACACCCGAGGAGGCCCTGGCCGGAGTGACTCGCAATGCCGCTGCG
>DATFRE010000037.1:0-3400 GCA_035263545.1 Dongiaceae bacterium | reverse complement strand
ATGAAAGGGGTCGGATAATGGAAATCCGCGCCGCAGAAATCTCCGCCATCCTGAAGCAGCAGATCGCCAATTTCGGCACCGAAGCCGATGTTGCCGAGGTCGGCCAGGTCCTGTCGGTGGGCGATGGCGTGGCCCGCATCTATGGGCTCGACAAGGTCGAGGCCGGGGAGATGGTCGAGTTCCCGGGCGGGATTCGCGGCATGGCGCTGAACCTCGAGAGCGACAATGTCGGCGTCGTCATCTTCGGCGACGACCGCTCGATCAAGGAAGGCGATCTCGTCAAGCGCACCGGCGCCATCGTCGACGTGCCGATCGGGCGCGGCCTGCTCGGCCGCGTGGTCGACGGGCTCGGCAATCCCATCGACGGCAAGGGCCCCCTCAAGGACGTGACCCGTTCGCGCGTCGAGGTCAAGGCGCCCGGCATCATCCCGCGCCGCTCCGTGCACGAGCCGGTGCAGTCGGGCCTCAAGGCCATCGACGCCCTGGTGCCCGTGGGCCGCGGCCAGCGCGAGCTCATCATCGGCGACCGCCAGACCGGCAAGACCGCCGTCGCCATCGACACCATCCTGAACCAGAAGAAGATCAACGCCGGGGGCGACGAATCGAAGAAGCTCTACTGCGTCTATGTCGCGATCGGGCAGAAGCGCTCGACCGTCGCCCAGATCGTGAAGACGCTGGAGGACAACGGCGCGCTCGACTACTCGATCGTCGTCGCCGCCACCGCCTCGGAGCCGGCCCCGCTGCAGTACCTCGCTCCCTATACCGGCTGCACCATGGGCGAGTTCTTCCGCGACAACGGCATGCATGCGGTCATCATCTATGACGACCTGTCGAAGCAGGCGGTCGCCTATCGCCAGATGTCGCTGCTGCTGCGCCGCCCGCCGGGACGCGAGGCCTATCCGGGTGACGTCTTCTACCTGCATTCGCGCCTGCTCGAGCGCGCCGCCAAGATGAACAAGGATCATGGCTCCGGCTCGCTGACGGCACTCCCGGTGATCGAGACCCAGGCCGGCGACGTGTCGGCTTATATCCCGACCAATGTGATCTCCATCACCGACGGCCAGATCTTCCTGGAGACGGCGCTGTTCTATCGCGGCATCCGCCCGGCCATCAATGTCGGCCTCTCGGTCAGCCGCGTCGGCTCCGCCGCCCAGATCAAGGCCATGAAGCAGGTCGCCGGCCGCATCAAGCTGGAGCTTGCCCAGTACCGCGAGATGGCGGCCTTCTCCCAGTTCGCCTCCGATCTCGACGCCTCGACCCAGCGGTTGCTCGCCCGCGGCGCCCGGCTGACGGAGCTCCTGAAGCAGGGGCAGTATCAGCCGATGCCGGTGGAGGAGCAGGTGGTCTCCATCTTCACCGGCGTGCGCGGCTATCTTGACGGCATCGGCATCGATCAGGTGAGCCGCTTCGAGAGCGCCTTCCTCGCCGAGATGCGCGGCAAGCATGCCGATGTGATGGAGACAATCCGCAAGGACGGCGAGGTCTCGCAGGCGACCGAGAGCAAGTTGCAGGGGATTCTGGACGGCTTCCTCAAGAGCTTCGTCTAACCCGGAGATCTGGCCGGCATGCCTTCGCTCAAGGATCTCAAGATCCGGATCAACAGCGTCAAGTCGACGCAGAAGATCACCTCGGCCATGAAGATGGTGGCGGCGGCGAAGCTCCGCCGCGCCCAGGAGCGTGCCGAGGCCGCCCGGCCCTATGCCGAGCGGATGGAGCGCATGCTGGGCTCGCTCGCCGGCAGCATGGCGGGGCGTGAGGGGGCACCGCCGCTGCTCGCCGGAAACGGCCGCGACCATGTCCATCTCATCGTCGTCATGACCTCCGACCGCGGGCTTTGCGGCGGCTTCAACTCCTCCATCGTTCGGGCCGCGCGGCGCAAGATCCAGGATCTGCGCCAGCAGGGCAACGAGGTGAAGATCTTCGCCGTCGGCCGCAAGGGGCGCGATCAGCTCCGCCGCGATCTGGGTGGCCTGATCATCGGCCATCTGGAGGATGTGGGTAAGCCGCGCCTCAGCTTCGCCGTCGCCGCCAGGCTCGGCGAGCGGCTCGCCACCAGCTTCGCCGCCGGTGAGTTCGACGTCTGCCACATCGTCTACAACAAGTTCAAATCGGCGATGACGCAGATCGTGACCTTCCAGCAGCTCATCCCCTTCGCGCTGCCGGCGAGCGGGACAGCACCGGCCAGCGACGTGGTCTACGACTATGAGCCCGACGAGACGGAGATCCTGGAGGCGCTGCTGCCGCGCAATCTCGGCGTGCAGCTCTATCGGGCGCTGCTGGAGAACGGGGCCAGCGAGGAGGGCGCGCGCATGACCGCCATGGACAGCGCCACCCGCAACGCCGGCGATATGATCAACAAGCTCACCATTTTCTATAACCGCTCGCGCCAAGCCTATATCACCAAGGAGCTGATCGAGATCATCTCCGGCGCCGAAGCGCTCTAGGACCAAAGGAGTTCGTCATGGCCAGTAACGTCGTCGGCAAGATCACCCAGGTGATGGGCGCCGTGGTCGATGTGCACTTCGAGGGCGACCTGCCCCCGATTTTGAACGCGCTGCGCACGGAGAACCAGGGCAAGGGTCTGGTGCTCGAGGTGGCGCAGCATCTGGGCGAGAAGACGGTGCGCACCGTCGCCATGGACAGCACGGACGGCCTTGTCCGCGGCCAGTCGGCCACCGACACCGGCGGGCCCATCAGCGTGCCGGTTGGCCCGGAGACGCTGGGCCGCATCATGAACGTCGTCGGCGAGCCAGCGGACGAGCGCGGTCCCATCGACTCCAAGACCCGTTTCCCGATCCACCGCCCGGCGCCGGAATTCGTAGACCAGTCGACGGAGGCGCAGATCCTGGTGACGGGCATCAAGGTCGTGGATCTCCTGGCGCCCTATGCCAAGGGCGGCAAGATCGGCCTCTTCGGCGGTGCCGGCGTGGGCAAGACCGTGATCATCATGGAGCTCATCAACAACATCGCCAAGGCGCATGGCGGCGTCTCGGTCTTCGCCGGCGTGGGCGAGCGGACCCGCGAGGGCAACGACCTCTATCACGAGATGATCGAATCCGGCGTCATCAAGATCGACGGCCCGGGCTCGAAGGTGGCTCTGGTCTATGGCCAGATGAACGAGCCGCCGGGGGCGCGCGCCCGCGTCGGCCTGACCGGGCTCACCGCGGCCGAATACTTCCGCGACGAGGAAGGCCAGGACGTGCTGTTCTTCGTCGACAACATCTTCCGCTTCACCCAGGCGGGCTCCGAGGTCTCCGCCCTGCTCGGGCGCATCCCCTCGGCGGTGGGCTATCAGCCGACGCTCGCCACCGATATGGGCCAGCTGCAGGAGCGCATCACCACCACGAAGAAGGGCTCGATCACCTCGGTGCAGGCGATCTACGTGCCCGCCGACGATTTG
>DATFRE010000036.1:0-4273 GCA_035263545.1 Dongiaceae bacterium | reverse complement strand
GCCGAACTCGCCGCCATCGGCGAACTGGGTCGAGGCGTTCACCAGCAGGATCGCCGCATCGACCTCGGCGAGGAAGCGCTCGGCGGTGTCCTTGTCCTCGGTGATGATCGCTTCGGTGTGGCGCGAGCCGTGGCGGGCGATATGCCGCAGCGCCCCCTCCACCCCGTCGACAACGGCGATGGCGAGGATCGCGTCGAGATATTCCGTGTCCCAATCGGCGTCGTTTGCCGCCCCGATCCGGGAATCGATGGCGCGCGCCGCGCCATCCCCGCGCAGCTCGCAGCCGGCCGCCTGCAGATCATCGACGATTCCCGGAAGCTGGGCAGCCGCGATCTGGCGATCGATCAACAGGGTCTCGGTGGCACCACAGACGCCGGTGCGCCGCATCTTGGCATTCAGCACAATGCGCCGCGCCATCGCGGGATCGGCGCCGGCATCGACATAGGTGTGGCAGAGGCCGTCGAGATGGGCGAGGACGGGGATGCGGCTTTCCAGCTGCACCCGCTCGATCAACCCGCGCCCACCCCGGGGCACGATGATGTCGACACAGTCGGAAAGCCGCAGCAGCGCGCCCACCGCCCGGCGGTCGGTGGTAGGCAGGCCCTGGATGGCATCTTCCGGCAGGCCCGCCTCGACCAACGCGGCGCGCAGGCAGGCGAGGATCGCTGCCGAGGAGTGGCGGCTTTCGGAGCCGCCCCGCAGGATCGCCGCATTGCCGGCGCGCAGGCAGAGGACCCCGGCATCGGCGGTCACATTGGGACGGGATTCATAGATGATGCCGATGACACCCAGGGGCACGCTGATGCGCGCGATCTGCAGGCCATTGGGCCGCGTGGTTTCGTAGAGCGTCCGGCCGACCGGGTCGGGCAGGGCTGCAACGGCGGCCACGCCCGCGGCCATGTTCTCGATGCGGCCGGCATCGAGGCGCAGGCGATCGAGCATGGCGGCGGAGAGGCTCCGCTTCTCCGCGGCGGCCATATCAGCGCGATTGGCCTCGACGAGCTTTGAGCTTGCCTTGCGGATGGCGGCGGCGGCGGCCTCCAGCGCGTGGTTCCGCTGCTGGGCCGTGCTGCGAGCCAGGGCGGCGGCGGCAGCCTTTGCCTGCTCGCCGATCCGGCGGACCGCCTGCTCGATCTCCGAATCCGTGCTGTCCGGTGCGTTCATCGCTCAACCACCAGATCGTCGCGATGGACCATCTCGTCGCGGCCACGATAGCCGAGCAAGGTTTCGATTTCACGGCTCTTATGTCCCATGATTCGCTGGGCATCGCTCGCCGAATAGGCGGAGAGGCCGCGGGCCACCTGGCGGCCGGCGCGATCGAGGACGCGGACCGCATCACCGCGATCGAAGCTTCCCTCGACGGCGATGACGCCCGCCGGCAGCAGGCTCTTGCCGCCCGCCAGCGCCTTCAGCGCGCCGTCATCCACGATCAGGCTGCCCACGGGCTTGAGGGCGCCGGCGATCCATTTCTTGCGCGCACTGCGCGGCGACCCCGCGGGCAGGAACCAGCTGCAACGCGCGCCCTCGGCGATGGCGGCGAGAGGATTGATGCGACGGCCATCGGCGATCGCCATCCGGCAGCCGGCGCCGACGGCGATACGGGCCGCGGCCAGCTTCGTCACCATGCCACCCGAGCTGTAGCCGGGGAGCGCCTCGCCGGCCATGGCCTCGATCTCCGGCGTGAGCTCGGCGATCTCCGGGATATGGGCGGCCTCGCCATCGAGCTTCGGATCGGCGGTGTAGAGTCCGTCGATATCGGAGAGCAGCACCAGCGCATCGGCAGCGATCATGGCGGCGACCCGGGCCGCGAGCCGGTCATTATCGCCGAAGCGGATCTCCGTGGTGGCGACCGTGTCGTTCTCGTTGATGACCGGCACGGCTTCGAGCTTCAGCAAGGTCGCGAGAGTCGCCCTTGCGTTGAGATGACGCCGGCGATCCTCAGTATCCTCGAGGGTGAGGAGGATCTGGGCCACGGTGATGCCGTGGCGGGCAAGCGCCTCCTGATAGGCATGGGCGAGGCGAATCTGGCCCGTGGCGGCGGCGGCCTGCTTCTCCTCCAGGCGGAGGCTGCCGGCGGCGAGCCCGAGATGACGCCGTCCCACGGCGATGGCGCCAGAGGAAACCAGGATCACCTCCCGACCCGCGGCCCTGAGCGCAGCCACGTCATCGGCCAGCGCCTCGAGCCAGCGCCGCCGGATGCCCCCGCTCGATTCCTCGACAAGGAGGGCGGAGCCGATCTTGATCACGATCCGCTTGGCATCGTCGAGGCCGTTCGCTGCGCGCGGGCTCATGAGGCCGGCTCGCTTTCCTCAGCGGCCGCGGCACTGGCCGCCCGATGGGCCTCGATTGCCGCGAAGGCGGCCTCGAGGAGCTGGTCCACGCCTTTGCCGCTGACGCCGGAGAGGCGGTGGATGCGGCCTGTATGGCCGCCCGCCTTGACGGCGCGGGCCAGCGCGCGGGCCTTGCGCTCCACCTCCTCGGGCGTGAGCGCGTCGATCTTGTTGAGGCAGACGATCTCGGGCTTGGCAGCGAGGGCGGGGCTATAGGCGGCGAGCTCGGCGCGGATGGTGCGATAAGCCTCTCCCAGCTTCTCCGCCGTGCCATCGACGAGGTGGATCAGCACGCCGCAGCGCTCCACATGGCCGAGGAAGCGGTCACCGAGGCCGGCACCTTCATGGGCGCCCTCGATGAGGCCGGGGATATCCGCCAGCACGAACTCGCGACTTCCCCGGCGCACCACGCCGAGCTGGGGGGTGAGAGTGGTGAAGGGATAGTCGGCGATCTTGGGCCGGGCCCGGCTGACGGCAGCAAGCAGGGTCGATTTGCCGGCATTGGGCAGGCCGATCAGGCCGGCATCGGCGATCAGCTTGAGACGCAGCCAGACCCAGCGCTCCTCTCCGGGAAAGCCGGGACCGTAGTTGCGCGGCGCGCGGTTGGTTGAGGACTTGAAATGGGCATTGCCGAAGCCGCCATCGCCGCCCCGGCAGAGCACGATCTGCTCGCCCGGCAAAGTGAGATCGTAGAGCAGCGTCTCGCGATCCTCGTCCAGCACCTGGGTTCCGACAGGCACCTTGAGGACAAGCGTCTTGCCGGCGGCACCGCTCCGGTCCTTGCCCATGCCGTGATTGCCCCGGCCGGCACGGAAATGCTGCTGGTAGCGATAGTCGATGAGCGTGTTGAGGTTGGGCACGGCCTCCAGGATGATGTCGCCGCCGCGCCCGCCATGCCCGCCATCCGGGCCGCCGAACTCGATGAACTTCTCGCGGCGAAAGGAGACGGCCCCGGCGCCGCCATGGCCGCTCGCCACATAGATCTTCGCCTGATCGAGAAACTTCATGTCGAGCTCTGAAACAGGACGCAAAAACGATGAGGGGGAATGGCGAGCCATTCCCCCTCATCGAAAACGAGAGATGCGGGGGTGCAGCTAGCCCTGCGGCTCCACGGAGACGAGGGTGCGCCCGCCGGTGGTGCGATGGAAGGCGACCTTGCCGCCGACCGTCGCGAAGATGGTGTGATCCTTGCCCATGCCGGTGTTGGAGCCGGGATGAAACTTGGTGCCGCGCTGGCGCAGGATGATGTTGCCCGGCAGCACGATCTGGCCGCCGAAGCGCTTCACGCCCAGGCGCTGGCCGGCGCTGTCGCGCCCGTTGCGGGAACTGCCGCCTGCTTTCTTATGTGCCATGGATCCTGCTCCTTAGGCCTTCGCCGGCTTGGCGCCGTCGGTCAGGATCTCGTCGATCCGCACCACCGAGAGCTGCTGGCGATGGCCGCGCTTGCGCCGGTAGTTATGGCGCCGGCGCTTCTTGAAGATGACGACCTTGTCGGCCTGGCTCTGCTCTAGCAGCGTGCCGGCCACCGAGGCGCCGGCGATCAGCGGAGCCCCGGCCGTGGCCGAGGCGCCGTCGCCTAGCATGAGGACCTGGTCGAAGACGACCTGTTGGCCGGCCTCGCCGGGCAGGCGCTCGATCTCGATCACATCGTTCTTGGCGACCTTGTATTGCTTGCCGCCGGTTTTCAGCACTGCGAACATGGGCCTGACGCGCATGATTAGGGTCGCGGGCCGCCGAAGCCGCCCGCCGGAAGGCGCGGACTATAGCCGCCGCTCTCCGTCTGTCAATCGGATTCGAGGCGGATTCGACCCGTCACGCTTGAAGCGGGCGCCTCTCTTCGCTACTGTCCCGGCCCGTTTTCGCCCGGGCGGCTCATGCGCCGCCATGCCAGATCCCGCGGAGGGGTGCCGGAGCGGTTGAACGGGGCGGTCTCGAAAACCGTT
>DATFRE010000035.1:0-2436 GCA_035263545.1 Dongiaceae bacterium | reverse complement strand
GCGGGGCTGGAAGCCGAGGAGGTGGCGCTCACCGGCAAGCCCTTCTGGCCCGGCTCCTCGCTCTCCGTACTCGCCTGGTTCGACCGTCACCGGCCGGAGGTCCTGGATTGCGCGGCCGCGGCGCTCAGCTGCAAGGACTATCTGCGCTTCAAGCTGACGGGGGAGATCGCTGCCGAGATCACGGACCAGTCCACCGCCAGCCTGGTTCCGCTCGCAGGCCGCCAGCGCGATCCCCGAATCCTGGGCATCATCGGCCTCTCGCATCGTGCCCCGCTGCTCCCGGCGCTGCTCGAGCCCTATGCGCTGGCGGGCGTGGTGACGGACCGGGCCGCGGCCGAAACGGGATTGCGGCCGGGCACCCCCGTTTCGGCGGGTTGCTGCGACAATTTGGCGGTGATGTACGGCACAGGCGCCATCGGCTTCGGTGAGGTCGTCGTCATGTCCGGCACCTGGGGCCTGCACCAGGTCATCCTCGACCGATGCCCGCCTCCGGGCGTCGTCGGCTTTCTCTGCCACGCCGCTGAAGAGGGGAAGTGGCTGCTGATCGAAGGAAGCCCGTCCTCGGCCAGCAGCTTCGAATGGTTTGTCGAAACCTTCCTGCGCCGCCCCGGCCGGGAGAGTGAACCCGCCGAGATTGCCTATGAATTGAGCAATGCGGCGCTCTCTGCCACGCGGCCCGACGACCCACCGGTCTATTTTCTGCCCTTCCTCAATGGCGCGATCGACGATATGCGCGCACGCGGCAGCCTGGTGGGATTGTCGAGCTGGCACCATCTGGGCCACGCCGTGCGCGCGGTCTATGAGGGCGTGGCCTTCGAGCATCGCCGGCATCTCGAGACCTTGCTGCGGGTCTGCCCGCGTCCGGCAGCAGCCCGCTTCGCCGGCGGACCAGCGCGCAGCCCCGGCTGTCAGAGATATTCGCGGCGGCGCTCGGCCTGCGCCTGGACATCCCCCGGGGCACGGAGTTCGGGGCGCGCGGCGCCGCCATCCTGGCCGCCGTCGGCAGCGGTGGCTTTGCGGATATCGCAGCCGCCGTCGCCACCATGACGAGGCTTTCCCATGCCATCGAGCCGAAGCCTGCGCTTCGGACGCTGCTCGATCATCGCTTTGCCGCCTATTGCCGCCTGCATGCGAGCCTGCGGCCCTTCTGGCAGGTCTCCGGAGGTTGACGCGTTAAGAAAGCCGGCGCTAAATATTCCTGACGGCTCGGCGTCCCAACCCTCGTATTTCGACGACAGCCTCGCAGAAAAGTCGCAAGACTCCCCAAACTTTCACAGGATCGACGAACAGAATCGCGCTTGGCAGAATCGTGAAGGCAGCGGGTTGTTGCCGTGAAAGAAGGGGTCCTGAAGCCGGCACCTGACGAGTAACGAACCAACGATCGGAGGAGGAAATGCCTAATCGCGAAAACGCGGATCGGTTCAAGGAACTGGCATGCGATTACCTGCGGGGCCGGATCGGGCGGCGGCGCTTCATCCTGCTGGCCGGACAGCTCGGCTTCTCCGCGGCGATCCTCGCGAAGATGACCCGGCCCGCGCGGGCGGCCGGTAATCTGCTGCCATCCTCACCCGACGCACCCTACGAGGCCCCCATCACCCAGGAGCGTCTCGATTTCATCAAGACCAAGCCCTACAAGGGCACCACCATCAATGTCATGGTGCTGAAAGCGACGGTGGGTGACGGCCTGAAATATCACGTGCCCCATTGGGAGGAGGAGACCGGCGGCCGCGTCAACGTCGCCGAGGTTCCGATCGAAACCTTGCATACCCAGATCTTCTCCGATCTGACCAGCGGCCTCGGGCGCTATGACGCCTATATGACGGGCGCCTGGTTCTATGGCGACTATTTCCAGCCCGAGGAACCCTACATCGTTCCGATCGAGGACCACCTGGGCGATCCGCGCCACTCCTACTGGGATCCGGCTCAGTTCCTGCCCTCGATGAAGAAGCTCTACACCTGGAAGGGAAAGCTCTACGGCGTGCTGTTCGACGCCGATGCCCAGGCGCTCTACTACCGCAAGGACATCTTCACCAATCCCGACGTGCAGGCGAAGTTCAAGGCCAAAACCGGCTATGCTTTGCCGATCCCGCCCAGGACCATGCAGCAGATGCACGACCTCGCCGATTTCTTCACCGGCTGGGATTGGGGCGGCGCCGGCCAGGGCTGGGGCATCTCGCTGCACGCCAAGGTCAACGAGCAGGGCTTCTTCCATTTCCTGACCCTCGCGGCACCCTACGTCATCAATCCCGACAACAAGTACTTCTTCTTCAATCCGGCGGACATGAAGCCGCTCATCAATTCGGAAGGGCATGTCAGGGCGCTGGATGACTATGTGAAGTTCCTCGCCAACGGCCCGCAGGAGCAGATCAGCTGGACCCTGGGGCAAGGCTGGAATCTGTTCCTCGCCGGTCAGGCGGCGATGGAGCCGACATGGGG
>DATFRE010000034.1:0-7392 GCA_035263545.1 Dongiaceae bacterium | reverse complement strand
CCCCAGAAGGCGAGCGAGATGACCTTCGGCACGCCCAAAGGCGGCGTGCCCGTCAGGTCATAGGGGGGACGCGGCACCCAGCCGAGGAAATAGGCCAGGAGCAGGAAACCCTGGTGAAAGATCACGACGCCCAGGAAGCCGGCGATGAAGGCAAGGAGGAGCTGCCAAAGGAGGGATTGCTTCATGGGGGCCGAGCCTAGCATCCGAGCGGAGAAGGAGAAGCCGGCCCGGGGTCACAGTTGCGTTAGCGAAGAAGTGCCGCTCCTGCGGCAAACAAGCCGCTTTCGAGCCCGGAATGGCCTCTCTATACTCCGGCCCCCACCCAAGCGAGGAAGATTATGAAGCGGCTTATCTGGTCGATCGCGGTCATGTTCTGCAGTTTCTCGGCAATTCCAGCCTTTGCTGCCGCCGTGGACGACGCCATCAAATCCTGCCAGGGCGAGCCCAACCCCGACGCCCGCATCGCCGCTTGCGGCAAGTTCCTGGCGACCAATCCGAAACAGGACTCCAAGATCTCCTGGGTCTTCGTTGCCCGCGGCACCGCCTATTTCTCCAAGGGCGAGCTCGACAAGGCGATCAAGGATTACGACACCGCGATCCGCCTCGATCCCAAGAACAGCCCCGCTTTTTCCAACCGCGGGACCTTGCACATGGCCCAAGGCCAGCCCGACCTGGCGCTCGCCGACTATAACGGCGCGCTGAAGGCCAATCCCCAGAACGCCAATGTCTACAACCTGCGGGGCCTGCTCTATTCCCGCACCGGCCATCTCGATCTCGCCATCCAGGACTACAGCAGCGCCATAAAGCTCAATTCCAAATTCGCCGATGCCTATAACGACCGGGGCTATGCCTACTACACGATGAAGAAATACGACCTGGCCCTGGCCGACTTCAGTCAGGCGGTGAAGCTGACGCCCCGGGACCCGGTCGCCGTCTACATGCGTTCGCTCACCAATGGCCACCTCGGCAAGAAGGCTCAGGCGGACCAGGATCTCGCCACCGCGCGCAAGCTCGATCCGAATATCGAGTCGCAGATGCAGTCCATGGGTGTCCTCAACTGACACCTGCGTTGCAGGAGGATTGCGCCCCCGGGGCACATCATCGAAATGCCATCATCCCGCCATGGGGCGGTCATGGCGGCCGGCTAGAACCTTCGATGCCGTCGCGGCGATCGCGACTCGAGGAGGTTCGGTATGGCCCGTCTCAGAGTCTGGCTCGGCAGGCTGCTGGAAGCGCGCCGGAGCGCGCGCGATGCCAAGCTGTTTGCCCGTATCGTCGACGAGCGGGTGGCTCGCCGCCAGGGTCGCTGAGCCTTCCCACCCCCGGCGGCCCGGGACGGCGGCTGTCTGCTTGACCCGCTGCGGCCCGGCATCGCAGCATCGCCTTCATGACGGATAAATCGGCAAAAACTCCCCCGACTCTGTCGCGGGCGGGGCATTGCGCCAAAGCCGAAAGCGAGGCGCGCCAAGCCGCCGCGCTGCGCGAGAATCTGGCCCGTCGCAAGCAGCAGCAGCGGGCCCGGGCCGTGGCTTCGGCCCCTGAGCCCGCCTCGACCCGGAAGCCTGGCAAGGGGATTGCCGGCTGAAACCGGCCATGCTTGAGGCGGCGGTCGGCATCAAGTAGAACCCGGAAACAGTGCTTGCCCACCCCCAGGGGGCGGGCAATGGTCAAGGAGCTTCATGGACAAGATTCGCATCCGCGGCGGCCGCCGGCTCAAAGGCGAGATATCGATCAGCGGGGCCAAGAACGCGGCCCTCCCGCTGATGGCAGCCTCACTCCTGACCGACGAGACCCTGACCTTGGGGAATCTGCCCCATGTGGCCGACATCACCACCATGGCCAATCTGCTCGCCCAGCTCGGCGTCGATGTCCATCTCAATGGCCAGGCCGGGAATGGCGCGCAGTACGGCAGCCTGCTCGAGCTGACCGCCCGGCGAATCACCGAGACCAGGGCCCCCTACGACCTCGTTCGCAAGATGCGCGCCTCCGTACTGGTGCTGGGGCCGCTCGTGGCCCGCCACGGCCGGGCGGAGGTGTCGCTGCCCGGCGGCTGCGCCATCGGCACGCGGCCCATCGACCTGCATCTTCAAGGCCTGCGCCAGCTCGGCGCCGAGATCGAGTTGAACGAGGGCTATGTCATCGCCCGGGCGCCCAAGGGGTTGACCGGCTCCCGGTTTGTTTTCCCCAAGGTTTCCGTCGGGGCGACCGAGAATCTGATGATGGCGGCGACCCTGGCCCGAGGCGAGACCGAGCTCGTGAACGTGGCGCGCGAGCCGGAGATCGGCGATCTCGCCCTCTGCCTGCAGAGAATGGGGGCGGAGATCCAGGGACTGGGCAGCGATCGCCTGCGCATCCGCGGTGTCGAGCGTCTCAAGGGTGCCAGTCACCAGACCGTGCCGGATCGCATCGAATCGGGCACCTATGCCATGGCTGCCGCGATCACCGATGGCGAGATCGAGCTGGTCGGCGCGCGGCTGTCGTTGCTGGGTGCCGTGGCCGACGCCCTCCGCAGCGCCGGCGTCTCCATCTCGGAAACCAACCGCGGCCTCAAGGTGCAGCGCACCAATGGCGAGCTCCGGGGCGTCGATGTCATGACCGAGCCTTTCCCGGGCTTCGCCACTGATTTGCAGGCTCAGATGATGGCGACCATGGCGACCGCCCAGGGGGCGGCCATGATCACCGAGACGATCTTCGAGAACCGTTTCATGCATGTGCCGGAGCTTTGCCGCATGGGGGCCAGCATCGATGTCCATGGCGCCTCCGCCATGGTGCGCGGTGTGCCACGGCTGACCGGCGCTCCGGTGATGGCAACCGATCTTCGCGCCTCGGTCTCCCTGGTTCTCGCCGGCCTTGCCGCCGAGGGAGATACCGTGCTGAGCCGGGTCTATCATCTCGACCGCGGCTATGAGCGCCTGACGGAGAAGCTCGCCGCCTGCGGGGCGGAGATCGAACGGTTGAAGGGTTGAGCTCCGACATGGCCAATACCCTCAAGCTCCGTGCCCGCGATGCCGATGATCTGGAGATGATTGCCGCAATCCTCCAGGATGCGCTCGTTCCCCAAGCGGAGATGAAATATCACCCGCGGGAGCGGCGCTTTGCTCTCATGCTGAACCGCTTCCGCTGGGAGGCGACGCCGAAGGAGGGCGATGGGCGCGCCGCCCCCGTACGGCCGGCCAGGCGGGATGGTGAGGCGGACGCCCGCTTCGCCGACCAGGATCCAGGCGCATTCGAGCGGATCCACTCGGCCCTGGTCTTCGACCGGGTGCGCAATGTTAAGCATCGGGGCCTGGCGGCTGCGGCCAAGGGCGGCGTGCTGGCGCTGCTGACCGTCAAGCTCGACGGAAATTTCGTCTTCATCTCCTTCGCCGGCGGGGCGGAGATCCGTCTGGAGGTCGACCGCTTCACCTGCCATCTGGAGGATCTGGGCGAACCCTGGTCGACCGTCTGGCGCCCGCAACATTCCACCCCATGAGCGGCCGTCCCGGGGGTCGATCGACCGCCAATAATCCCGCGGCAGCGGAAGCCGACGCACCGCCCCTGGTTCTGGCTCTTCCCAAGGGCCGGATCCTCGAGGAGGTGACGCCGCTCCTCGCGCGAGCCGGCATCCATCCCGAGGCGGATTTCGCGGATCCCGAGAGCCGGCAGCTTCGCTTTCGAACCAGATCCCCGGCGGAACTGCCTGCCCTCGAGATCATCCGTGTCCGCAGCTTCGACGTTGCGACCTTCGTCGCCTTTGGGGCCGCAGCACTGGGCGTCGTCGGCAGCGATGTGCTGATGGAGTTCGACTATCCCGAAGTCTATGCCCCGGTCGATCTGAAGGTGGGCCGCTGTCGCCTCGCGGTCGCCGAGCCGGCCGCACTCTCGAAAGCCGACGATCCGACGCGCTGGAGCCATATCCGCGTCGCGACCAAATATCCCGAGATCACGCGGCGCCATTTCGCGGCCCGCGGCGTCCAGGCCGAATGCATCCGGCTCTCCGGCGCGATGGAACTCGCCCCTACCCTTGGGCTCTGCGGGCGCATCGTCGATCTCGTTTCCAGCGGCCGGACACTCAAGGCCAACAATCTGGTCGAGGTCGAGCATATCGCCGATGTCAGTGCGCGGCTGGTGGTGAACCGAGGCGCCCTCAAGACGGATCCCGAGGGGGTGGGCCTTTGGGTCGAGCGGATCCGCGAGGCGGTCGATGCCCTCTGAGCCGGGGGCGGATTCCTCGCGGCGCATCTGCAAGGTCACGCTCGACGAGCGCACGGTTGTCCGGCGCAGTCCCGAGGTCGAGCATGAGCGCGCCGTCGCCATCTTCGACCTGATCGAGGAAAGCCACTTCGCGCCGGTGGGTGATTCTCACGGTCCCTACAGCCTGCATCTCGGGATCATCGAGAATCGCCTGGTGCTCGATGTGCAGACGGAAGAAGGCGATGAGATCACCAAGGTGATCCTCGCGCTCTCGCCCTTCCGGCGGATCGTCAAGGACTACTTCACGGTCTGCGAAAGCTACTACCAGGCCATCCGCACCGCCTCGCCCTCACAGATCGAGGCCATCGACATGGGCCGGCGCGGGTTGCACAACGAAGGCTCCGACCTCCTGCGTGAGCGGCTCGCCGGCAAGATCGAGCTCGACGGCACGACGGCGCGCCGTCTCTTCACCCTGATCTGCGTTCTGCATATCAGGGGATAGGGGTCGTGCGCGAGCTCCCGGGAAGCGTCCTCTTCTGCTGCACGCAGAACGCGCTGCGCTCACCCATGGCCGAAGCCATGATGAAGCATCTTCACGGCCGCCGCGTCTTCGTCGATTCCGTGGGCGTGCGCACCAGCCCGCTCGACGACTTCGCCGTCGCGGTGATGGACGAGATCGGCATCGATATCACCAGGCACAAGCCGAAGAGCTTCGAGGATCTCGAGGACGATTCCTTCGACCTGATCATCTCGCTTTCGCCCGAGGCGCAGCACAAGGCGGTTGACATGACCCGGGCGCTCGCCGCCGAGGTCGAGTTCTGGAACACCTTCGATCCCTCCGTGGTGGAGGGCAGCCGGGAGGTGCGACTCGAGGCCTATCGCCAGGTCCGCGATCAGCTCATGCGCCGGCTGCTGCAGCGCTTTCCGCCCTCCGGGGCACCGGGAGTCTAGGCCGATTCAGGGCCTCGAATCGTGGTTTTCGAAGGGTTTGTCGGCGCGGGATCGAGGGAGTATGATCCGCGCCCGCGCGGGTCCCCTTCATCGAAAAAGAACGGCTCGGGGTCAGCGCATGCAATGGAGATAGGATGCCCAAGGAAGATCTGATCGAATTCTCGGGGACTGTGGTCGAGCTGCTGCCGAATGCCATGTTCCGGGTCAAGCTCGACAATGACCACATGGTTCTCGCCCATACTTCGGGAAAAATGCGCAAGAATCGCATCCGCGTCCTCGCCGGCGACCGCGTGAATGTGGAAATGACGCCTTATGATTTGACCAAGGGTCGCATCACCTTCCGCTTCAAGTAGCCGGCCTCGCTTGACGGCCGCACCTCCCGTCTCCGCGCCTCTAGTCCTCGCCTCGGCCTCGCCGCGGCGACTGGATCTGCTGCGCCAGATCGGGCTGGTGCCCGAGGAGATCGATCCCGCGACGCTGGACGAGACGCCTTTGCCGCGGGAGCTGCCGGTCGCCCATGCAAGGCGCCTGGCGAGCGCCAAGGCTGATGCGGTGCTGCCGCGCCATCCCGGCGCCTATCTGCTTGCGGCCGATACAGTGGTCGCCTGCGGCCGTCGCATCCTGCCCAAGGCGGAGGACGCCGATACGGCGGCGCGCTGCCTGGCACTGCTCTCGGGCCGGCGCCACCGGGTGCTGGGGGCGGTCGAGGTCGCCGGGCCCGATGGGCGCCGGCTCAGCCGCCTGGTCATCACCGCCGTCGCCTTCAAGCGTCTCTCCGGAATCGAGATCGACCGCTATCTCGCCAGCGGCGAATGGCGCGGCAAGGTCGGTGGCTATGCCATCCAGGGTCTGGCCGCCGCCTTCATTCCCTGGATCAACGGCTCCTATCCCAATGTCGTGGGCCTGCCGCTGGCCGAGGTCTGGACCATGCTCCAGGGTCTGGGGTTCCGGCGATGAGGCGCCTCCTGGTCGCGGCCGAACGGCCGCCCTTGCGCGCCGCCCTCATCGACGAGGACGGACGGCTGGAAGGTTTCTGGAAGTTCGCCGCCGGCCGCGACAGCCTGATTGGTGACCGCTTCCTCGGCCGGGTCAGGGCCGTCGATCGTGCGGTCGATGCCGCCTATGTCGACATCGGGCTCGAGCGTCCGGGCTTCCTGCCCTTCGACCGCTGTCCCCGTCCGCCGGTGGAAGGCCAGGCGATCCTGGTCGCGGTGACGCGTGATCCGGTGCCGGGAAAGGGCGTGCGCCTGACGGCGCGGCTGGAGGAGGGGGTGGCCGCGCCCGCTGGCGCCCGGCCGCCGCTGCGCCTCACGGGCGACCGTCCCCTGCCGCGTCTGGTCAACAAGGTTGGCCACGACATCGATGTGCTGGTGGATGCCCGCCGCCCCGCCGAGGAGCTGAACATTTTGGCCTCGGCCAGCGGTGCCTTCCGCGTCCAGCATATGCCGCAGCGCGACTGGCCGACGAGCATGGCCGAGATCGAGGCGGAAGCGACGGCCGCGACCGAGGCCCGGGTCGAGCTCTCCTCCGGCGGCTGGCTCCTGTTCGAGCCCTGCTGGGCGCTCACGGTGGTCGATGTCAATAGCGGCGCCACCCAGGCGGCCGGCGGCGAAAGGACCTGGCTCAGGACCAATCTCGAAGCGGCGGAGGAGATCGCCCGGCAGCTCCGCCTGCGCAATATCGGCGGCATCGTCGTCGTGGACTTCATCGACATGAAATCGCCCGAGAACCGCCGCGAGGTGGCCGACACCTTGCGCGTGGCCGTGAAGAACGACTGGGAGCCCTGCTGGGTCGGCACCATGTCGCGTCTGGGGCTGGTGGAAATGAGCCGCCGCCGCTCGGGCCCGCCGCTGTCAGAAATGTTGAAACCCCCCAAAGACACGACGCGGACATGAGTCCCCTGGCTGCCGCGCGCGCGCCCCGGCGCCGGGCGAAGAAGCCGAGCTGCCCCATCTGCGGCAAGCCCGTGGCCGCCGAGTTCAGGCCCTTCTGCTCCGAGCGCTGCCGGCGCATCGATCTCGACCGCTGGCTGGGCGAGACCTATCGCGTGCCGACGGAACAGGGGCCAGAGGGCGCGGGGAGCAAGCGGGACGAGGACGAATAAGCGCTCGGGTCAGGCCTTGATCCGCGTCATCTCCGGATCGTAGAGGGGGGCCGGATGGATCTCGGCGGCGACGCGCTCGCTCGCCACCTCCAGCTCGTAGCGCCCCCTTTTCAGCCAATCCGTGGGAACGCCTTCGCCGCGACGGACATAACCAAAGCCGATGT
>DATFRE010000033.1:0-4975 GCA_035263545.1 Dongiaceae bacterium | reverse complement strand
CAAAGTTCGCGCCGATGGCAGGAAGGTCCTTGGGAGCATGCGGCGAACCATAAACCGAGCTTGGCCTCAACCCCGAAAACGGGGAGATGCTGCCTGTACATTTTCTGCAGAAGCAGGCAGGAGAGGAAACGAGGCCAAGGTGCGCTTATGGACGTGATCGAAGCCCTCAGCCGCGCGCTCCCGCCGGACCGGCTGCTGACCGAGCCGGCGGCGATAGCGCCCTATCTCGTCGACTGGCGCAAGCTCTATCGCGGCCAGGCGCTCTGCGTCGCCCGCCCCCGGGAGACCGCCGAGGTCGCCCGGATCGTGAGCCTCGCGGGGCAAGCGGGCGTCGCCATCGTCCCTCAGGGCGGCAATACCGGGCTCACCGGCGCCAGCGTGCCGCTGGAAACCGGAAGCAGCATCCTCCTCTCCCTCGAGCGCATGGATCGGATCCGCGCCATCGACGCGGCCAACTACACCATGACGGTGGAGGCGGGCTGCATCCTCCAGAAAGTGCAGGAGGCCGCATCCGCGGCCGATCGCCTCTTCCCCCTCAGCCTCGGGGCCGAGGGAAGCTGCCGCATCGGCGGCAATCTCTCGACCAATGCCGGCGGCATCGCCGTGCTGTGCTATGGCAATATGCGCGATCTCACTCTGGGGCTCGAGGTGGTGCTGCCGGACGGGCGCATCTGGGAGGGCTTGCGCGCGCTGCGCAAGGACAATACGGGCTACGATCTGAAGCAGCTCTTCATCGGCGCCGAGGGCACGCTGGGCATCATCACCGCGGCGGTGCTGAAGCTCTTCCCCCTGCCCCGCCAGCGCCTGACCATCTTCGCCGCCGCGGCGAACATGGCGGCGACGCTGCCTTTGCTCGCGCGCCTCCGCCAGGCGAGCGGCGATGCGCTGACGAGCTTCGAGATGATTCCCAGGGTCACCCTCGATCTCGCGATGGCCCATGTGCCGGGAAGCTTCGATCCCTTCGCCCAGCGCCACGACCCCTATCTCCTGATCGAGCTCACCGCCGGCAGCGAGGGCATCGATCTCCGTGCGATGATCGAGCCGGTGCTTGCCACCGCACTCGAGGAGGGGCTGCTGGCCGATGCCACCATCGCCGAGAGCGAGGCCCGGGCGAAGCGCCTCTGGTTCCTGCGTGAGGCGGTGGTCGACGCCCAAGGCCCCGCCGGCGCCAGCATCAAGCATGATGTCGCCGTGCCGGTCGCCGCCGTGGCGGCCTTCCTGGCGGAGGCCAAGCCCGCGCTGGAGGCGGCGCTCCCCGGGGTGATCGTCTATGCCTTCGGCCATCTCGGCGACGGCAATATCCATTTCAACCTGATTCAGCCGCCGGGGTTGGCGGCGGCGGCCTTCACGGCGATGACCGGCGCGCTCAACCGGCGGGTCCATGATCTGGTCGCCCGCTATGGCGGCAGCATCAGCGCCGAGCACGGACTGGGGCGTCTCAGGCGGGAGGAGATCACCCGCTACAAGAGCGAGATCGAGATCGATCTGATGCGCCGAATCAAGGCGGCGCTCGATCCGCAGGGCCTCATGAATCCGGGTAAGCTGTTGCCGGCAAAATCTTGAAATACAAGCTCTCTATCGACTCCCTATGCGCCACGGCTAGGAAAGAGCGCCGGGCAATGCTAAGACAGTTGCCAGCCGGTGCCCGGACAGCCCCGCTGGGGTCGGACGGCCGGGTCCCGGTACTCTGTTACATCGCTTGAAAACAAGAAGGAAAAGCCATGAGGAAGCACATTCTGGGGAGCATCGTACTGGGAGCCGCAATCGCGCTGGCCAGCTTTGTTGCCCGCGCGGACGACACCATCAAATTCGGAGTGGCGGCCGAGCCCTACCCGCCCTTCAGCAGCAAGGACGCATCGGGTAAGTGGGTCGGCTTCGAGATCGACCTGATGGATGCGGTCTGCGCGCAGATGCAGGCGAAATGTCAGCTGGTCGAGACGGCGTGGGACGGCATCATCCCCGCGCTCCAGGAGAAGAAGATCGACGTGATCTGGTCCTCGATGTCGATCACCGAGGAGCGCAAGCAGAAGATCGACTTCACCGACAAGTACTACCAGACCCCGGCCGTCATCATCGGGCCGAAATCGGAAGCGGTGAAGATCGACTTCTCCAACCCCGACAGCGTCAAGGGGAAGATCATCGGCGTGCAGACCTCGACCATCCACGCCAACTTCGTGCAGAAGTATTTCGGCTCGGCGGCGACCATCAAGACCTATGACACGCAGGACAACTGCAACGCCGACCTGGTGGCGGGCCGTGTCGATCTGGTGATGGCCGATTCCATCGCGCTGGCGGACTTCCTGAAGTCTGACCAGGGCAAGGACTTCGAGGTCAAGGCGACCGCGCCCAAGGATCCGATCCTGGGCCAGGGCGTCGGCGGCGGCCTGCGCAAGGACGACCAGGCGCTGCGCGAGAAGCTGAACGCGGCCATCGCCGCGGTCCGCGCCAACGGCACCTACGACAAGATTGCCAAAAAGTACTTCGACTTCAACGTCTACGGCAGCTAGCCTCGACCGACGAAGCTGACCGGGAGCGGGCCGACTGACGACACTAAACCGCGAGCGGGCCGGCTGCCCGCTCCCGACTGACGACACTAAACCGCGGGCGGGCCGCTAGGCCCGCCCGCGGTATCGGCCGAACACCGAAGCGCCCGCCAAGAGGCGCGCGATGGGGACAGGAGTTCGACCCGGCAGATGAGTTCCTATCTGGACCTGCTGAGCTACGGCGACACCGGCTGGGGCGACGAGTTCCTGGCCGGCGTGTGGATGACCATCCAGATCTCCGTCTGCGGCTATGCCATCGGCCTCGTCCTCGGCCTGATCGGGGCCTGGGGCAAGCTCTCCGGCAACCGCGCGAGCTTCTGGGTCTCGGAGAGCTACACCACCATCGTCCGCGCCGTGCCGGAGCTGCTGCTGATCATCCTGCTCTACTACACCGGCACCACGGCGCTGCGGAATCTGCTGGTCGCCCTCGGCTTCGGCGAGGATGTCCAGATCAATGCCTTCGCCGCCGCGACCGGCACGCTGGGCTTCGTCCAGGGGGCCTATACGACCGAGGTCTTCCGTGGCGCCATGCTGGCGGTGCCCAAGGGCCAGCTCGAGGCGGCCAAGGCCTATGGCATGTCCGCGGCGCTCAGGTTCCAGCGAATCATGTTCCCGCTGATGTTCCGCTACGCCCTACCGGGGCTGGCGAATCTCTGGGTCAGCATCCTCAAGGACAGCTCCCTCATCAGCGTCGTCGGCTTCAGCGAGCTGCTGTTCGAGGGCAAAACCGCCGCTGCCTCGACCAAGAACTACTTCTTTTTCTACATGGTGACGGCGGCGATGTTCCTGCTGCTAACCGTGCTCTCCAATGTCGGCATCTATTTCGTGGAGCGGCGCCTGATGCGCGGCGTGCGTCGGGCCTAGGGCGGGGGAGCGGAATGTCGCTGGCCTTCTTCCTTGGCATCTTCCCGCAGCTCCTCCAAGGCACCTGGATCACGCTGGAGATCCTCTTCCTCTCCGGCGCTATTGGCAATCTGCTCGCCATCGGCGTCGCCCTGGCGCGGGTCTCGAGGAATCCCTTCGTCAATACCACGAGCTATTTCTACACCTTGCTGATGCGGGGCACGCCGCTCCTGGTCCAGATCTATCTGCTCTATTACGGCCTGGGCAGCATCTTCGCCCATATGCCGGCCATCCATCACAGCTTCCTCTGGCCCTATCTTCGGGAGGGCTTCTGGTACGGCGTCGTCGCTCTCAGCCTCAACACCGCGGGCTATACGGGCGAGATCTTGCGCGGGGCGATCCTGGCGGTCCCCCATGGCGAGATCGAGGCGGCGCGCGCCTTCGGCATGTCCAAATGGCTCGTGCTGCGCCGCGTGACCCTGCCTCGCGCCTACCGCATCTGCCTGCCGACCTTGGTCGGCGAGACCATCCTGCTGCTGAAGTCGACGCCGCTGGTTTACACCATCACTGTGCTCGACATGATGGGCGTGGCGAATTTCATCCGGGTCCAGACCTTCCGGGTCTATGAGCCCTTGCTCGCCGCCGCGCTGATCTACATCTTCCTCACCTTCGTCCTGACGCGGTTCTTCCGCTGGCTGGAAGCCCGCCTCAACCGGGATCGCGTCGCGCCGGTGCAGGTCGCGACAGCCGAGCCTCGCCCCGACCTGCAGCCCAATCTCTGAACCCCGGCACCGCGATGAACAGCTATCGCCCGCCGCTCGACGACATCGGCTTTTGCCTGGAGGAATTCGCCGATCTGCCGGGGCTGATGGCCTTGCCGGATTTCGCCGAGCTGACGCCCGATCTCGTCACCACGATCCTCGATGCCGCGGGCAAGTTCGCCGCCGAGCGCCTCGCTCCGCTCAACGCCGTTGGCGATCGGGAGGGCAGCCGCCTGGAGAATGGCGTGGTGCGCACGCCCGAAGGCTTCGCCGCGGCCTATGAGGAGTTCCTCGCCGGCGGCTGGAACGCCGTGCCCTTCGAGCCCGCCCATGGCGGGCAGGGCCTGCCCTGGTCGCTGGCCGCCGCGGTCCAGGAGATGTGGGGCTCCGCCAATCTTGCCTTCTCGCTCTGCCCGCTCCTGACCCAGGGCGCCATCGAGCTGCTCACCGCCCATGGCTCCCCGCGCCAGCAGGAGATCTATCTCCCCCGCCTTATCGACGGGCATTGGACCGGGACCATGAACCTGACCGAGCCCCAGGCGGGCTCGGATCTGGGGGCGCTCGCCTGCCGCGCCACCCGCGAGGGAGATCACTACCGGATCAAGGGGCAGAAGATCTTCATCACCTATGGTGATCACGATCTCGCCGAGAATGTGATCCATCTGGTACTGGCGCGCACGCCCGATGCACCCGCTGGCTCGCGCGGCATCTCGCTCTTCATCGTGCCCAAGCGGATGATCTCGCCCCAGGGCGAGCTCGGCCAGGCCAACGATCTCCGCGTGGTCTCCCTCGAGCGCAAGCTCGGCATCCATGCGAGCCCCACCTGTG
>DATFRE010000032.1:0-5496 GCA_035263545.1 Dongiaceae bacterium | reverse complement strand
CGAATCAACGGCCGTCGCGCTGGCAGAGACCGTCCTGGCCTTCATGGACGGGCTCGGCCTCGAAAGTGCCCATCTCGTCGCCCATTCCATGGGCGGCAGCGTTGCTATGGCCATCGCGGCATGCCAGCGCGAAAGGCTGCGCACACTTACCTTGATCGCGAGCACCGGGCTGGGGCCCGAGATCGACGGCGCCTTCATCGCTGACTTCATCGCCGCCAAGCGCCGGCGCGACCTGAGGGCGGCGGTCGGGAAGCTCTTCGTCGATCAATCGCTTGTCTCAGACCGGATGCTGGAGGAGATCATCCGGATGAAGCGCATCGACGGCGTCGAAGCGGCATTGGCTCGCCTTGCCGCTGCTCAGTTCCCTAGGGGCGTGCAGGCTCAATCCAGATTCCGCGAGCTGTTGAAGGATGCCGATCTCCCGTATCAGGTCATCTGGGGCGCTGAGGATTCGATCGTACCGGCGGCGCATGCGGCTGGGCTCGCAAATGCCAGCATCCTACCCGGCGCCGGCCACATGCCGCAAATGGAGCGCTGGGCCGAGGTAAATGCCCTGATCGAGTCTTTCGTCCGGGGCCGGTGAGGAAACCCGCGATGAGCCGGCCGCTGCCCCTCCACTGCATGATGGAAGTTCGCGATCTCGAGAGGTCGATCACCTTCTACGAGAAGCTGCTCGGGTTGCGGGTGGTCGAGCGCCATCGCTATCCCGGGCATGTTCTGGCCTTCATGCGCAGCAGCCGCTCGCCCTTCGAGCTCGAGCTGGACCAGCCGCTAGATTGGGGTAAGCGCCGCCAGCAGCGGATCCGGACCTGGCATATCGGCTATGGCGTCGCGGACATCGCGGCGGAGCATGCGCGCTTGACGCGGCTCGGCTTCCGCCCGGAGTCGGTCGAGGCCTACCACCCGAACGGGCGATTCATGAATCACTGGTTCTACCTCTACGACCCCGATGGCTATCAGATCGAATTCGTCGAGCGGGTCGGGCGTTTCGCGCCGCGGCCGCGCAAGGCGCCAGCGGCGAGGTGATGGCGCATGCGTGATTTCGAACTGCCGGGCCGCTCGCCCGTCTATGCCGCCAACGGCATGATAGCCACGACGAACCCGCAGGCGGCGCTGACGGCGGTCGAGATCCTGCGCGCCGGCGGCAATGCCATGGACGCCGCGATCGCTGGAGCCGCGGTCCTGTCGGTGACGGAGCCCTACAATATGGGCATCGGCGGCGACGTCTTCGTTCTCTATGCGCCTGCGACACAGGATGACGTGCTTGCCTATAACGGTTCGGGGTATGCGCCTTTGCGTGCGACGGCTGCTTGGTATGCCGAGCATGGCATGGCGGCGATCCCCGCGGCCAGTGCCCATGCGGTCACGATCCCCGGTGCCGTCGACGCCTGGGTTCGGCTGAATGCCGATCATGGCCGGAAGAGCCTCGAGGAGCTGCTGGAGCCCGCAATCACGCTAGCGGAAGACGGATATCCCGTTTCCGATGTGGTGTCCTATTATTGGCAGCAGGCGACGGCCCATCTCAAGCGTGATCCGGCTGCCGCGGCCATTTTCCTGCCGGGCGGCCGCGCGCCCGCGCGAGGGAGCCTGCACCGTCAGCCTGCGCTCGCCTGCACGCTGCGCCGGATCGGTCGGGAAGGCAGGGCTGTGTTCTACGAGGGGGCGGTCGCCCAAGAGCTCGTGGACCGACTGCAGCAGGCTGGCGGCCTTCATTCCCTTGAGGATTTCGCGCTCTATCGGGGCGAGTACGTCACCCCGATCCAGACCGACTATCGCGGCTACGACATCTTCGAGTGTCCGCCCAATGGCCAGGGCATCGCGGCGCTGCTGATGCTAAATGTCCTTGCCGGCTTCCGCCTGAATGGACTGGATCCCGCCTGCGCCCAACGGTTGCATCTGGAAGTGGAGGCGGCGCGCTTGGCCTATCGCGACAGAGACCTGCTGATCGGCGATTCGGCGCATCATCCCGCTCCCGTGCAGGAGCTGCTGTCGGAGGCTTATGCAGCGTATCTGCGCGGCCAGGTCGATCCGCACCGCGCCCTGGGAGAGCTTCCGGAATCGCCCTTTCCTCGGCATTCCGACACGACCTACATCAGCGTCATTGACAGGGATCGCAATGCCGTCTCCTTCATCGGCTCCCTGTTTCACAGCTTCGGAAGCGGAATCGCGGGACTGGAGAGCGGTGTTGTCCTGCACAATCGGGGCTTCGGATTCCGGACGGCGGCCGGGCATCCCAACGCGATCGGGCCGCGCAAGCGTCCCTTGCACACGATCATACCCGGCATGGCGCGCAAGGACGGCCGGACCGCTCTTTCATTCGGGGTCGTCGGCGGCCGTTATCAGCCTCTGGGACATGCTCATGTGCTCTCGAACATCATCGATTTCGGCCTCGATCTCCAGGAGGCCGTTGATCTCGGCCGCGTCTATCCTGAGGACGGCCTGGTGCAGGTCGAGCGCGGCATAGCGGACAGGACCGCGATGGATCTCGCCGGCTACGGGCACCAGGTCGTTCGGCGCGCGGAAGCCGGGGACCACGATGGCGGCCCCATCGGCGCCGCCAGCATCGTGGGCATCGATTGGCAGGCAGGCATGCTGATCGGTGCCGCCGATCCCCGGACGGATGGCTGTGCGCTGGGCTATTAGCGAGGGCAGCGAAAGGTGCTGAAGGCGATCCGGCACGAGCCTCAAGCGGCAGCGCAGCATTACGCGCATTTCATGCTGACGCCACTCTCCGGCGCCCTGGGGGCGTCGATCAGCGGCGTCAATTTGCGGCAGGTTGACACCGCGACCTTCGCGGAGATCCGACTCGCCTTATCGCGCCATCTAGTGCTTTTCTTCCCGGGACAGAATCTGTCGCCTGAGGGGCAGGAATGGTTCGCCCGCCTGTTCGGCGAGGTCACGGAATATCCGTTCATGGACGCGGTACCCGCCTTTCCTCAGGGCATGATCCCAGTCGGCTTCCAGCCGGGCGATGTCTACAATTTCGGCGGCGACTTCCATTCCGATGCGAGCTTCCTGCGCGAGCCGCCGCTGGCGACTATTCTCTCCTGCCAGCTCCTGCCCAAGGTTGGCGGCGACACGGTATGGGTCAATCAATATCTGACCTATCGCTCGCTTTCCCCGGCCATGCAGAAGCTGCTCGACGGGCTCGCGGCCGTGCATTCCGCAGCACCGGGAACGACACCCGGTGCCGCCGATTATGATGCCTACTCGGCCGGGAACAAGGCGACGCCGATCAGGCCGAATGACAGCGTGGAGCCTTGGGTGGTCCATCCGGTGGTGCGGACCCATCCGGATACGGGTGAGAAGGCGCTCTATGTCAACGAATCGTACACCATCGCCTTTGAGGGCATGACCCCCGAGGAAAGCCGGCCGCTCCTTCGCTTCCTGTTTGCGCATCAAAAGCGGCCGGACTTCTCCTACCGGCATCGCTGGCAGGTTGGCGAGCTCTGCATCTGGGACAATCGCTGCACCTTGCATCACGCGCTCAACGATTATCCGGGTGAGCAACGGTTGATGCATCGCCTGACGGTGGGGCCGGAGCGGCCGGAGTGATGTCGGGACCGAAGCGCCGCAAGCTTGGCCGGATGGCGGCCGAACTGCCCCCGCTCGGCCTCGGCTGTTCGCCGTTGGGCGAGCTCTTCGTCCGCATTGACGAGGCGACGGCCGAGGCCGCGCTGCAGACGGCTTGGGAGGGCGGCATCCGTTATCTCGACACTGCGCCGGAGTACGGGGCCGGTCTCAGCGAGCACCGGGTGGGCCGCTTCCTGCGCAGCAAGCCGCGCGGCGACTACATCCTCACAACCAAGGTCGGACGGCTGCTCACCGCCCCGCGTGATCCGGCGCGCATCCGGCGCGAGTCGTGGCTAGGCGGCCTTGATTTCGAGGCCAGCTTCGACTACGGGCATGACGCCGTTCTGCGGTCGGTCGAGGACAGCTATCAGCGGCTGGGGCTCAACCGAATCGACGCGCTCCTCATCCACGATCTCGACCTCTCGACCCATGGTACCCAGGCCAAGGTTGACAGCCATCTGCGCGAGCTTCGCGCGGGCGGGTTCAGGGCGCTGGCTGATCTGCGTTCCTCCGGCACGATCGGCGCGATCGGCGTCGGTCTCAACGATCCCGGGATGGTGCTGCGACTGCTGGAGGATTTCGCTCTCGATTTCTGCCTTCTCGCGATGCAATACACGCTGCTGGAACATCGGGTTCTGGAGGCGGAGTTGCCGGCCTGCCGCAAGCGGGGCGTCGCCGTGATCGCCGCCGGCATCTTCAATTCCGGAATCTTGGCCTCGGGCGCGGTGGACGGCGCCTACTACAACTATGCCCCCGCCGGCCCGGAGATCATGGATCGGGTCCGGCGCATCGAGGTTGTGTGCCGGCGCCATGCCGTGCCTCTTCCGGCGGCTGCAATGCAGTTCCCGCTGGCGCATCCAGGGGTGATCTCCGTGCTGGTAGGAGCCGACAGCCCCGCGCAGGTCGCCGCAAACCTTGCCAACTTTTGCCACCCCATACCAAGCGCCTTTTGGGCCGAGCTGAAATCTGCCGGGCTTCTTGCAGTGGAGGCGCCGGTTCCGGCGAAGGCCGCATGAACGTGATCCGGCGCGGCGCCGCGGGGCCCGCCTGGCATCTTCCCCTGGCCCTCGACCGGCTGCTGACGCCCTGCCTGATCCTCGACCTCGACGCCTTGGATCGCAACATCGCAGCGATGGCGTCGCTCACGCGCCGGTGCGGCATTGCGCTCCGGCCCCATGCGAAGGTCCACAAATCCTCCGCCATCGTCCGGCGCCAGCTCGCCGCCGGCGCGATCGGACAATGTTGCGCGACGCTGGGAGAAGCGGAGGCACTGGCCGCCGCGGGAATTTCCGGCCTTCTCATCACTTCGCCGCTGGTTGGGCATGCCATGATCGAACGCTTGCTGGCGTTGCAGGACGGCAGCGGCCCTGCGGTGGTCGTAGATCACGGGGACAACCTCGCGGCCTTGGCGGCCGCGGCACACCGCGCGAAAAAGCGGCTCCCCGTCCTAGTCGACCTCGATGTCGGGCAGCGTCGCACCGGAGTGACGGGCATCGAGGATGCCGTTGCTCTCGCTCGGGCCGCGGCGGCATCACCTTCGCTCGCCTATCGCGGCGTCCAGGCCTATTGGGGACAGCTCCAAGGTCTAGCGGGCGAGGTTGTGCGCAAGGCCGCGGTGCGCGACCGGTCCGCCTGGCTCTCCTCCGTCCTGGACGCACTCAAGCAAGCCGGACTCTCGCCGGAGATCGTAACCGGAGGCGGCACAGGTACGGCTACAATCGACGCCGGCCTAGGGCTGTTTACCGAGATCCAGCCCGGTTCTTACGCCCTTATGGATGGGTTCTACGCCGATGAACGGCTATGGGATGGCGGCGCGGCGCCCGGCGAGACGGCACTGGCAGTCCGCTGCCACGTCATCGCCAAGAACAAGGAGGGAGAGGCTATCCTGAATGCGGGCACGAAAGCCTTCGGCAGCGATGTAGA
>DATFRE010000031.1:0-5336 GCA_035263545.1 Dongiaceae bacterium | reverse complement strand
GCCGAACTGGCGTTCCGGCCGCAGGTCGGAGCCTCTGACCCGCAGGACCTGCCCGGCATAGGAGAGGCGCAAGGGACGCGCCTGGCGGGCGAGCCGCGTGGCGGCGATGCGCGCGACCTGCAGCGTCATGTCGGCGCGCAGCGCCATCATGCGCTGGGAAACCGGATCCATGAGGCGGAAGCTCCATGTCGACATCGCGGCACCCGGGCCGCTCAGCAGGCTCTCCTCGAACTCGACCAGCGGCGGCTTGACGCGCTCATAGGCGTTGCTGGCGAAGACGCCCATGAGCCGCTCCACCACGGCCGCCTCGTGGGCGGCCTCGGGCGGCAGGACATCCTGCAGGCCGGCAGGCAGCAGCGACGACGGTTCGGGGCGCGGCAAGGATCACCTCGGGCGGCGGCAAAACCCCGCGCTCATAGCCGGTTTGCCGTAGCACGGCAAGCGCGCCGGCTTTCGAATTCGGGCAATGCGCGGGATGTACATCGGTGGCACAGGATGTATTCTTTTCCAGTTCGAGGTTGGGGGTAGGGCAAGTGGTCGCGACGACCAAGAGTGGCGTCGAGGTAGATCGCACCGGGAGCGCCAGGATCCTCCGTCGGCATCCATGATCCCGCTCCTGGTGGCCGCAGGCTGTTTCGTCTGCGTCATGGCGGGCGCCCTCGTCGGCTTGTGGCTGGGCCAGCGCGTTCCAGAGCATTGTCGCACCGAGCAATCCCGGGAAGCCATCCAGGTCGCGGCCGGGATGATCTCGTTTCTCGCCGCCCTGGTGCTCGGCCTGCTGACGGCGAGCGTCCAGAACAGCTTCGATTCCGCGAACAGCCAGGTCAACGGGTTCGCCGCACAGCTCGCCATGCTGGATCAGACCCTGAGCGACATGGGTCCGGAAGCTACAGCGGCGCGCGGAATCCTGCGCCACTACACCGCGCTCTCGCTCCAGGACAACTGGCCCGAGGAAAACGGAGCGCCCGGGCCGACCGGCCCGAGCATAGCTCCGCGTTCAGGAGCATGGTCGAGTCGCTCTTCGGCATATCGCATCCGGTATGGTTCGAAGGAAGCCACACCAATCAGCTCCTCAATCAGCTCCGCCTGGCCGTGATGTCGCTTCCGGCCCAAGGACAGCCGAATCAATCGCTGCGCGATAGTGGCGTCAGCCAGCTCGAAACCCTGGTACAGACCCGATGGGGGCTGCACGAGCGCACGCAGAACCCGCTCCTTCCCAGCGTGATGCTGGTCTTGATCTTCTGGACGACGGCGATCTTCATGAGCTTCGGCTACACGGCGCCCACCAACGCCGCAGTGGTCCTGGCCTTCCTCATCGCGGCCGCCTCGCTCGCGATCTCCTTTGGCCTGATCGTCGAGATGGACACCCCCTTCGAAGGCGTCATCCGGATCTCCAGCCATCCGATGCACGACGCGCTGCACCACATGATCGAGCCCACATCCTGAGGGCCGTCTCGTCAGGTGAGAACGGCCCGCAGCAGAACGACCGTCAGGATACCGCCGAGCACGGCGGCCAGGACCGGCAGCCGCCAGGCCAGCAGCAAGGTCGCAAGCGCGGCGAGGCTCTCCGCCGGCCCCGTCGCCAGCACGATCGGTGCGATGATCGCGGTCAGCACCGCGAGCGGCACGGCCTCCAGACCCGCCTTCAGCCGCGGGCCGACGGTGAAGCGCTGCACGAACCAATAGCCGCCGATGCGCGCACCATAGGTCACGGCCAGCATGCCGAGAAAGGTCAGCAGGGCGACGGGGTCGACCCTCATGCCTCGGACCTCACCATGAGCGCCGCGGCCGCAGTGCCCGCCAGGCCGCCGGCGAAGATGTACCAAACGCCCGGAACCAGCTTCCAGACGAGGAGCGCCACCGCCGCGCTGACGGCGATGGGCAGCAGGCGGCGCTGGTGCTTCCACAGGCCGAAGAGGATCACCAGGAAGACGGCGGCGAAAGCGAAATCGAATCCGTAGCGTTCCGCATGTGTGATGACGCCGCCGACGAATGCTCCCAGCATCGTCCAGAACAGCCAGGACAAATAGAAGGGAATGGCGAGGCCGAAATAATAGGCCGGGGTCAGAGGCCCTTCGGCGGCACGGCGCAGAGCAGTCGCCCAGATCTCATCGGCAAGGAAGAAGAGCGCGAGGTAAGCCTGGGCAGGCCGGAACAGCCGCATATAGGATTCGAGCGCCGCACCCATCAGCAGGTGCCGGGAATTGATCAGCGCGGTGCTGGCCACGATCACCAGGATCGGAACCGGATGGTGCCAGAGGCCAGCGGCGACGAATTGCGCGCTGCCGGCGAAGACGAGGCCGCTCATCAGCATCGTCTCGAGCGGGCTCAGCCCCTTGTCCGTGGCGGCCGCGCCCAGAATCAGTCCGAAGGGAATGACGCTGATGAGAAGGGGCAGCATCTGCCAGGCGCCGAGCAGGAAGTCGATGCGCCATCGGTCGGATCGCCCCCGCAGCTCAGTCGTCGACAACAATACTCCCCTTGAGATAGCAGACCGCCTGGCCGCCGATACGCACGCGCTCGCCGACGAGCTCGCACTGGAAATCGCCGCCGCGCTGAGAGATCTGCCGCCCCACCAGGCGCCGGCGTTTCAGGCGCCGCGACCAATAGGGCATGAGGGCGCAATGGGAGGAGCCGGTAGCAGGATCCTCGGGGATGCCGGCGGCCGGGGCGAAATAGCGTGCAACATAGTCGATCCCATTCTCGCCCGGCGCCGTGGCGAGCACGCCATCCAGATCGAGCGCGGCGATCGCCTTCAGATCCGGGGCCAGTGCCGCCACCTCCGCGGCCGTGTCATAGACGGCAAGATAGGGCTTCGACACCAGCAGCTCGCGGGGCTTGCGACCCATCGCCTTGCCCACCGCCGGATTCTCGGCAGGCTCCAGCCGCCAGATCGGGAAGTCGAGGAGATAGGAATCGGAGCCACGCGACACCGTCAGCCGGCCGCTCCGTGTCTCGAAATGCATCTGGCTGCGGCCCGGCTCGAGGAAATTCGAGATCACGAAGGCGCTCGCCAGCGTCGCATGGCCACAGAGATCGACCTCCACCGCCGGTGTGAACCAGCGCAGGCGGTAGCCTTCCCCCTCGGCGAGGAAGAAGGCCGTCTCCGCCAGGTTGTTCTCCGCGGCGATGGATTGCATGGTCTCATCCTTCAACCAGCGCGGCAGAGGACAGACCGCTGCGGGATTGCCCGCGAAGAGGCGATCGGTGAAGGCATCCACCTGATAGATCGGCAGCTCCATGGCCGGCCTCCCCTAGCGGCGCCAGAAGGGTTTGGCAAGCTCACCCTCGATATCGGCTCTGCTGATGCCGATATCCTGGAGCCCGCGATCGTCGAGGACCTGAAGGGCGCGCCGCTCGCGATCCAAAGCCCAGATATCGAGAAGAATGTCGATGAACCGAGTGCCCAGCCGCCTCAGCGGCCGGAACTGGGTGCCCAGCCGACTCAGCGGCCGGACGACCAACCGATCTAGGGACAATGTACCCATGTTTCGATCCAATCTTTCGAAGATGTAACTGTGATTGAGACGGTATCAATTGACACAATGGGCGGTCAATTGTTATATTGTCACCATGACAAGTTGGACCCCTGACCTCTCACGGCATGACGGACCGCGCTATCGCGCCATCGCCGATGCCATCGCCGCGGACCTCCATGCCGGGCAGCTGAAGCCCGGCGATCGTCTGCCGACCCACCGCGACCTCGCCTATCGCCTCGGCGTCACCGTTGGCACCGTGACCCGAGCCTATGCCGAGGCGCAGCGCCGCGGCCTCCTGGAGGGCCATGTGGGCCGGGGCAGCTTCCTCGCTGGCCTTACCCGCCCGGCGCCAAGCCTTCCCGCGAGCGGCCTCACCATGGCGGATCACGAGTCCACGGGGATGATCGAGCTCAGTCTCGCCTTCCCACCCCAGGCGACGGACGAATTGCTGCAGCGGACCTTGACCGAGCTCGCGCGCCAGCCGGGCGTCACGCGCCTGCTCAACTATCAGCCCCATGCCGGCATGGCCCATCACCGCGCGGCCGGGGCCGCTTGGATCGGGCGCCATGGCCTCGAAGTGCCGGCCGATCGCGTGATCGTCACCGCGGGCGCCCAGCACGGGCTTTGCGTCGTCGCCGGGACCCTGCTCAAGCCCGGCGATCTGCTGCTGAGCGAAGGTTTGACTTATCCGGGCCTCAGGGCCGTGGGCGAGCTCTTCAAGCTGCGCCTCAAGGGTCTGCCGCTGGATGATGGGGGCATCATTCCCGAGGCCCTCGAATCGATCTGCCGTACCGAGGCCCCGCGGGCGCTCTACTGCATGCCCGGCCTCCAGAATCCGACGGGGGCGGTCATGCCGGCGGAGCGGCGCCAGGCGATCGCCGCGATCCTCAGGCGCTACGGCGTCGTCCTGATTGAGGACGACATCTACGGTTTTCTCGGCGGCACTTTGCCGCCGCTATCGGCGGCGCTGCCCGAGCTCGGCCATTATCTCGTCGGCACCTCGAAGAGCATGGGCCCGGGCTTGCGCATCGGCTTTCTGGTCACCCCGCCGGGCCCCAATACTCACTATGTCGCCACGCTGCGCGCCACGACCTGGATGGCCCCGCCCCTCCTCGCCGAGATCGCCTGTCGTTGGATCACCGACGGCACCGCGGCGCAGATGGTCGAGGCGCAACGGCGATCGTCGACCGAGCGCCAGACCCTGACCCGCAGCCTGCTTGCGGATTTCGACTATCGCGCCCATCCGCAAAGCTATTACGGCATGCTTTATCTGCCCGCACCCTGGCGGGCCAGCGACTTCGTCGCCGCCGGTGCACGCCGGGGGCTGCGTCTGCGGGCGGCGGAAACTTTCGCCGTCGAGCAGGCGCCGCCGGAGGCGATCCGGATCTGCATCTGTGCCGTCGAGACGACCGACATCCTGACCACCGGTCTCGAGCGCATCGTCGAGCTATTGCGCGAGGGCCCGGCTGCGGACAATCTCGTGGTCTAGCATCCCCCAATCCGCGAGGGCCGGCCGATGGGCAAATCGCATCACTACGATCTCAAGCTTCGCTGGACGGGCGCCGCGATGGGGCCGACGGCAAGCTATGCTGGTTATTCCCGCGAGTACCGCATCGAGATTCCGGGCAAGCCGCCGATCACAGGCTCCGCCGATCCCACCTTCCGCGGCGATCCGGCGCTCGCAAATCCCGAGGACATGCTGGTGGCCGCACTCTCGGCCTGCCACATGCTGAGCTATCTCGCCGTCTGCGCGCTGGGCAAGATCAAGGTGATTTCCTATGAGGACGCGGCGAGCGGCACAATGAGCGAGATCGGGCCGCAGCGCTCGGCCTTCACCGAGGTCGTGCTGCGGCCCCG
>DATFRE010000030.1:0-2994 GCA_035263545.1 Dongiaceae bacterium | reverse complement strand
GACGGTGACGGTGAACAGCCGGCGCCGGCCGAAGCGGTCGGTCAGCCGGCCGAACACCAGGGCGCCCAGCACCGCGCCGAGGATGTAGGCGCTGCCGGTCAGGCCCACCTGGCGCGCGTCGAGCGACAGCCCGTGTGGGCTGGCGATCACCGGCGCCAGCGAGCCCACCAGGGTCACCTCCAGCCCGTCGAGGATCCAGGTGATGCCGAGGGCGGCCACCACGAGCGTGTGGAAGCGTCCCCAGGGGAGACGGTCGAGGCGCGCGGGCACATCGGTCTCGATGACCGAAGCAGCCTCGGCGCGCGCCATCCCGCTGTTCCAGACCTGGGCGGTGACCATGGCCTGCAATAAATGCCGCGCCCGCAGCTTGGGTTCCGGCTCGCTGGCAGTAGAGATCGCCCAATCGCATGATGGCCCGGCTTGCCTCGGCGAATGAAACCAATGCTAGGATTGGTCTCATTCTGCTTCGATGGCGAGGAGACTTGCGTGGCTCAATATCGATCGCCAAGATAATGGCGATCCCGATGTCGAAACCAATTTTAAGAATGGTATCAAAATGAGCCGACGCGACGGAAGCGTCGAGAAATTGTCGGCGCTGCTGGTTAGCGGGCGCTATCCCAACCAGAGCCGCCTGCCGCCGGAGCGCGAGCTGGCCAAGCTTCTGAGCGTCAGCCGAAGCGGGCTGCGCGAGGGGCTGGAGATCCTCGAGGCCGAGGGGCGGATCTGGCGCCATGTGGGCAAGGGAACCTTCGTCGGCCCGCGGCCGCTGAAATGCGCGACCGGCCTTGACCTCGTCACCGCCATGACGAGCCCCAGGAGGTGCTGGAGGTGCGCCTCCTATACGAGCCGCTGATCGCGCGCCTCGCGGCGAACCGTGCCAGCGCTTCGGAGATCGAGAACATGCGCCGTCTTCTCGAGAAGAGCGATAGCGCCCGGGATGCCAAAGCCTGGGAGCTCTGGGACGGCACCCTGCACCGGGCGGTCGCGGAGGCGGCCCACAACAAGCTGCTGCTGGCGATCTTCGACGGCTTCAATGCCATGCGCAGCCAGACGGCTTGGAGCCGCCTCCGGCTCGCGGCCTTGATACCGGAACACCTTGGCGTCTATCGTCGTCAGCACCGCGCCTATATCGGCGCCATCGCCGCCCGCGACCCCGCGGCCGCTGAAGCGGCGATGCGCCTTCATGTGGAGACGGTGAGGGACAACCTGCTTGGCCTCGAGCGGGCGACTCCACCAGGCAACACGACGACGAGGAAAATGAAAATTGCCGGCTGAACGAACGATCCGAGCCCTGCTCGGGAGCGGTCATCCCGAGGGGATCGCGATCGCAGCCCCGGACCGCGCGCCGCTTCGCCGGCGCGAGCTGGCAGCGCAGATGGACGCGACCATCGGCAGCCTGAGAGTTCTGGGTGTCGGTCGCCAGGACCGCGTCGCCATGGTGCTGCCCAACGGTCCCGAGATGGCGGCCGTCTTTCTCGGCGTCGCCGCCGGTGCTGCGGCCGCTCCTCTCAACACCGCCTATCGCGCGGAAGAGTTCGACTTCTACATGTCGGATATCGAGGCGAAGCTGCTGCTCATCGAGGCGGGGCTGGAGTCTCCGGCGCGCGCCGTGGCGGCGCGGCGCGGCATCACCGTCGTCGAGGTGGCGCCGCTCCTCTCCGCCCCCGCCGGGCGCTACGCGCTGCTCAAGGACGGACAGCCCGTGGCCGGCGGGGCCGGCGAGCCCTCCGGGCCCGCGGATGTGGCTCTCGTGCTCCATACCTCCGGGACCACCTCGCGCCCGAAGATCGTGCCGCTGACGCATGCCAATCTGACGGCCTCGGCCCGCAATATCGGCCGGACCCTGGCGCTGCAGCCCGCCGACCGTTGCCTCGTCATCATGCCCTTGTTTCATATTCACGGGCTGATAGGGGCGCTGCTCTCCTCCATGGCCGCCGGAGGCAGCGTCTATTGCCCGCCCGGCTTCAACGCGCTGAAGTTCTTCGCCTGGCTCGATGACTCCGAGGCGACCTGGTACACGGCGGTGCCGACCATGCATCAGACGATTCTCGCCCGCGCCGAGCGCAACCGAGACGTGATCGAGCGCCGGCCTCTGCGCTTCATCCGCTCCTCCTCCGCCTCGCTGCCGCCGCAGGTGATGCAGGTGCTGGAGACGGCCTTCAGTTGCCCGGTGCTGGAATCCTACGGCATGACCGAGGCCTCGCATCAGATGGCAAGCAATCCCCTGCCGCCGGCTGCGCGCAAACCCGGAACGGTCGGCCGCGGCGCCGGGCCGGAGGTGGCGATCCAGGGGCCGGGCGGAGACATCCTGCCGGCGGGCCAGGCCGGCGAGATCGTCATCCGGGGCGAGAACGTGACCGCCGGCTATGCCAACAACCCCGACGCCAATGCCGAGGCCTTCCGCAATGGCTGGTTTCGCACCGGCGATCTCGGCTTCCTCGATGCCGAGGGCTATCTCACCATCAGCGGGCGCCTCAAGGAGATCATCAATCGCGGCGGGGAGAAGATCACACCGCGCGAGATCGACGAGGTGCTGCTGGATCATCCCTGCGTCGCCCAGGCGCTCGCCTTCGCCATGCCCCATGACTTGCTCGGGGAGGAGGTGGCGGCCGCCGTCGTGCTGCGCGAAGGCCAGGAGACCTCGGAGCGGGAGCTGCGCGACTTCGTCGCCCGCCATCTGGCGGATTTCAAGGTGCCGCGCCGCATCGTGCTGCTGCAGGAGATTCCCAAGGGCCCCACGGGCAAGCTGCAGCGCATCGGCCTCGCCCAGCGCCTCGGTCTGCCCTGATGGGACTCTCCATCGCATGAAGATCTGCGTCTTCGGCGCCGGGGCCATCGGCGGGCTCATGGGCGCGCGGCTGGCTGAGGCCGGTGAGGATGTCACCCTGATCGCGCGCGGACCCCATTTCGCGGCCATGCGCGAACGGGGCCTCAAGCTCGAGGCCGAGGGCAAGGAGGTGACCGTCGCACCGAGGCTCGCCGGCAGCGCGGGCG
>DATFRE010000029.1:0-4747 GCA_035263545.1 Dongiaceae bacterium | reverse complement strand
GCAAGGCCAGCTACAAGCTGACGCTGAAGGATGTCCCGCAATGGGGCTGGTTCTCGGCCGAGGCCTGGACCGGCGATGACAAGGACCTGCTCTCCGCCGTGGCGGCACTCCATGCCGCCTACGCCAAGGGCGATGCGAAGACCATCGTGGCGCTCTACCAGCCCTTCGGCGAGGATCTGAAGCCCTATGCCGGCGACGTCATGGCCGGCGCCGAGGAAGGGCTGGCCGAGGGCCTGAAGACCGCCAAGGTGGCACCGCTGCCCGGCGGGCTCAAGGTGGCGCGCTTCTATGGCAACCGCCTCTTCGTCGTCACCGGACCGGACGGCGCCGCCCCCATCCAGGTCACGAACGGGGATCAGACCCTCGAGGCCGGCCATTTCTGGATCCGCAAGGACGGCAAGTGGCAGATCATCCGGCCGCAGTAAGGATACCGCCCACACGCCTCTTGCCCCTCTCCCGCGCTCTGAAGCGGGAGAGGCTGGCCGCCGGCGCGCAAGCGCGGGCCGCCGGGTGAGGGTCGTTCAAGATCCGCATTCCCCAAACCCTCACCCTCCCCGTCGCTTCGCGACGGGTCCCCTCCCTCTCCCGCTCCAAAGTGCGGGAGAGGGCCGCAACTGGCCAAGCCTCGACCGCTACTGCGCCGTCTGAAACACCAGGAACTCGCGTCTGGGATATGTTGCCTCGGGCCAGAGCTCGATGAACTGGATGCACTCGCCTGCCGTCGCGGGATCCTCGCCCGCGACCGGATCGTCCATCCGCTTGGTCTCCATGTCGAGAATGATGCCGTTCTTCAGCCAGACCCGGCCCTCGGGCCCGTGGGTCGCTCCACCATGGAGCTGCTGGTTCTCGGCGGTCTTGTATTCCTCATGGCCGGCGCGCCAGCCTTCCGCCTGGAGCTGGCGCCGCATTGCCGCATTGGCCGCCTCGAGCGCGGCGCGGGTGAGCTTTTGGGGCGCCGTGCCGATGGAAAGCGCCTCGATCCGCGATGGGTCCTTGCTCAGGGTCGAGATGAAGTAGTAGCGGCATTGATGAAAGACGGTATCGGTGCCGGCGATATGGAAGTCGAAGACGCCGCCGCCGGCGAAGGGCACATTGGCCTTGCCTCCCCCTTCGGGCTTCAGGCTCGATTGCGCCAGCATATCCGCCACGGCCATGCCGGGTGCCGCCACCAGAATCCCCTGGGAGGGGCCGAGATCCGCCGCCTCGGCCGGCGCCGCGCCGGCCGAAAAGAAATCGTCCCGGATCATCGCCGGCAGCGCGACAGCCAGGCCGGCCAGCATCAGGATCCAGAGCGCCCAGATGACCGCCTTCTGGCGGGTGGCGACGGATTTCACCAAGGCCAGATCGCCATTCCCCGCCCGGAGCTGAAAGCCGATCACGAGCTTAACCATGACCGGCACGAAGGCGAGTGCAAGCGCCACGACCAAACCGAGGAAAACGATCTGCAGGGGAAGCTGGATTTCCGTCAGCGCAGGCTGGAAACCCGTAGCCGCCAGGAGGTTCCCCGCCATGCCCAGCAGGACGACGGCGGCAAGCAATCCGAGAAAGATCCAAACATGGGTGCGAAGGCTGAACATGGCTGACCGCGGCCGACCGCCTACTTCGTGCCCCGGGAACCCCAGATTGTGATAAACTGGGGATATCCCACGACGGTTAAACTCTGCACGCAGGAGTCGCACTACTCTAGCGTGTTAATTCGACAGAGGCCTCGGCGCCTCGTCAACAATATCGGGAGTCGCACCATGCGTGCTTTACGGTCTGCGCTGGCTTTGGTCCTGCTGAGCGGGCTCGCCGGTTGCGCCGGGGGCGGCTATGGCTATCCCAGCTACGGCTCAAGCTATGGCTATCCCAGCTACGGCTCCAGCTATGGCGCCCCGGGCTACTACGCGGAACCCGGCTATGCCTACGGGCCGTCCGTCGGCCTTTCCTATGGCGGCGGTTACCCCGTCTACTATGGCGGGGGCTATCCCAACTACTACCACGGAAACTATCCCTACTGGCAGCAGCCCTACTGGCACAACGACTGGCACAACACCTCCTGGAACAATGGCCATTGGACCCCGCCGCCGAACCAGGGCCAGGGGAACAAGCAGTGGAACAAGCAGTGGAACCAGGGGAACAAGCAGTGGAACCAGGGGAACAACCAGGGGAACAATTGGCAGGGCAACAAGCCGCCGGCGCAATGGACCAACCAGAACGGGACTCAGAATATCCAGAACCCGCTCTACAAACCGCAGAACAATCCGAACTACCACGCCAACATCCTTGCGGGGGCGACGAACCAGAAGCCGCTCGTGGGGCGGTCCCCAAATTGCCGCGAGTGCTACTAGTTCAGCGGGCGTCCCGGGGCTGAAGGCTTCGCCTTGCCCGCGAGGCAAGAGGCGGGAATCATGACGCGGCATGCGAATCCTCACCATCGGCCTGCTGCTGGCCGCCCTCATGCTTCTCGCCACGCTCCTGCTCTATCTCCGGCGCTGGTCGGTCGGGCAGCCGGCCAAGGTCGATTGGCTGGCGGGAATTCAGCGTCTACCCCGGGCCTATCTCCATGACGTGCACGACGTCGTCGCCCGCGAGCAGCTTGCGGGAGGCATGCATGCGCTGACCGCCGGCGGGCTTTCGGCGAGCCTCCTCCTGCTGCTGATGATGGCCTGGATCGGCTGGCGCGGCGTGCTGCCGGGCCTGCTGCTGCTGGCCGCGCTTGCCTGCGTGATCGCGGGATCCCTGCTGGTGGCGCGGCGGCGCTATCCTTCGAAGCCGGCTCGGCTCTCCGGCGGGCGGTTCCAGCTGCTTCCCGTCCTGCTGATGCTCTTCCCGCTCGCCGCCGCCCCCATCGGCTTCGCCGAAATCGGCCTGCTTCCCGAGGGTCCGGAGGGCAATCCGCCCGGCCAGATCCTGACCTCCCTGCTGCTGCTGATCCTGGCGGGCCAGATCGCCGGCGGCCCCTTGAAGCATGTCGTCGCGGGCGCGCTCCATCTGATCGTCCATCCGCGCCCCACGCGCTTCGGTGCCGCGCGACCCGTCGCCGACCTCCAGCCGCTCGATCTCGACGGACAGCGCCTGGGTGCAGGCGCCATCGGCGACTTCGCCTGGAACCGCCTCGTTGGCTTCGATGCCTGCATCCAATGCGGACGCTGCGAATCCGCCTGCCCGGCCAATGCCGCGGGGCAGCCCCTCAACCCCAAGGCGCTGATCCAGGATCTGGTCGCGGCATTGCCCGGCCCGCCGGCGGAGCGCTATCGCGGATCGCCCCATCCGCCGCGGATCGGCGAAAGCCTGGGCGCGCCGGTCCTCATCGGGAGCGACGGGCGCGCCGCAATCGAGCCGGAAACCATCTGGTCCTGCACGAGCTGCCGGGCCTGCGTCTATGAATGCCCGATGATGATCGAGCACGTGGATGCCATCATGTCCTTGCGCCGGCACGAGACGCTTGCGCTCGGCGCCACGCCCGGCAAGGGCGCAGAAGCCCTGGCGGAGCTGAAGGCGGCCGACAATCCCGGCGGCCGGGCGCTGGCGAGCCGCCTCGATTGGGCAACGGACCTGGCGCTGCCCCGCCTCGAGCAGCTCGGAAGCTCTGAGCTGCTGCTCTGGCTGGGCGACGCCGCCTTCGAGCTCCGCGGCCAGCGAAGCCTGCGCAGCCTGGTGCGCCTGCTGCGCCAGGCGAAGGTGGATTTCGCCGTGCTGGGGGCCGAGGAGCTCGATTGCGGCGATCTCGCCCGCAGACTGGGAGACGAGGCGCTATTCCAGGATCTCGCCCGGCGCAACATCGCACTCCTCGCCAAGTACCGCTTCAAGCGGATCCTGACCGCCGATCCGCACGTCCTCCATTGCCTCAAGAACGAGTATCCCGCCTTGGGCGGGCGCTACGAGGTGCTGCATCACACCACCTTCCTCGCCGAGCTGATCGCCGCCGGGCGTCTTGCGCCCAGCCGGAAGCTGAACCAAGCCGTGACCTATCACGATCCCTGCTATCTCGGCCGCTACAACGGCGAGATCGAGGCGCCGCGGGCGATCCTCGACCGGCTCGGGGTCGAGCGTCGCGAGATGGAGCGCGCGGGCCTGCGCTCCTCCTGCTGCGGTGGTGGCGGCGGCGCGCCGCTGACCGACATCGCCGGCAAGCGCCGCATTCCCGATATCCGCATGGAGCATGCCCGCGCCACCGGGGCACCGGTGCTGGCCGTCGCCTGTCCCAATTGTGCCGCGATGCTGGAGGGCGTCATCGGCCCGCGGCCCGCGGTCGCCGATATCGCGGAGCTGCTGGAGGCAGCGCTGTGAGCCGGCTTCGCATCGAGCGCCGGCGCCTCTCTCCGCCGGGGCCGAATGGGCGCATTCGCCGCAATCCCCGGGCCGAGCGCCTCGGCCACGGGCCGCCGCAAGCCGCAGCGGCAGAGGGCGTCGGGCCCAGCGGGCGCATCCGCCGCGACCCGCGTGCGGCCCGCGGGCCCGGCCGCAGCGCTCCGGCGGGAGCGCCGGCCGAGCCGGCGCTCCCGCGCCGCGCCGCCGTGGAACATCCTGCCTGCATCATCCTCGCGGTTCCCGATCTCGAGGATGGGCGCCTCGACTCTCACGACCGCGATCTTCTGGGCGCCGCGCGACTTCTGGCCGATGCTGGTTCGGGCAATGTGGTCGCGCTGGTGCCGGAGGGCGCGAGCGCCGGTTTCGCCGCTTGCGGCGCCGACTTCCTGCTGCCGGCGATCCTTCCCTCCTTCTATGCGCCGGAGGCGAGGACGGCGGCGATCCTGTCGGCGGT
>DATFRE010000028.1:0-2744 GCA_035263545.1 Dongiaceae bacterium | reverse complement strand
GCGCGGCCAGGCGGATTTCGCCGACAAGCTGCTCTCGGCGATGCGCTACGAGTTCGGTGGCCATCTCGAGAAGCCGAAGAGCTGATTCCACGGAAACCCTTTGAGGCGAGGCCGCATGACCCCCGAGCAGCTCGATCAACTGTCGATCAACACGATCCGCACGCTTTCCATCGACGCGGTGCAGAAGGCAAAGTCGGGCCATCCCGGCACGCCGATGGCGCTCGCGCCTCTGGTCTACACGATCTGGAACCGGGTCATGCGCTTCGACCCCAAGGACCCGATCTGGCCGGATCGCGATCGTTTCATCCTCTCCAATGGCCATGCCTCCATGCTGCTCTGGTCGGTGCTGTATCTCAGCCAGACCCAGGCGGTGGATGCCGATTACGAACGGCTCGGTCAGCCCTCGGTCACCCTCGACGACATCAAGCATTTTCGCCAGCTCGACAGCAAGGCACCAGGCCACCCCGAGTATCACCTGGTCTCCGGCGTGGAGACCACCACCGGCCCCTTGGGCCAGGGCATCGCTACCAGCGTCGGCATGGCCATGGGGCGGAAATGGCTGGGGGCCCGCTACAACAAGCCCGGCTTCGACATCTTCGACTACAGCATCTATGCCGTCTGCGGCGATGGCTGCCTCATGGAAGGGGTCGGTTCGGAGGCCGCCTCGCTCGCGGGCCATCTCGGCCTCGACAACCTGTGCTGGATCTATGACAACAACCACATCACCATCGAAGGCAATACGAAACTCGCCTTCACCGAGGATGTGGCCGCCCGCTTCATGGGCTATGGCTGGAATGTGCTCAGGGTCGGCGATGCCAATGACATGGAGCGCATCGAGCATGCGCTCTCGGTCTTCCGCGAGACGAAGCACCGCCCGACCCTGATCATCCTGGACAGCCATATCGGCTATGGCTCACCCCACAAGCAGGATACTGCCGCCGCCCATGGCGAGCCCCTGGGCGACGAGGAGGTCAAGCTCACCAAACGCGCCTATGGCTGGCCGGAGGATGCCCAGTTCCTTGTGCCGGACGGCGTGCTTGACCATTTCGCCGCCGGCATCGGCGCCCGGGGTGCGGAGGCACGCGCTCGTTGGGAGAAGCTCTTCGCCGACTACCGCGGCAAGTATCCCGAGCTTGCCGCCGAAATCGACCATATGCAGCATCGGGAGCTGCCGGCCGGATGGGACAAGAACCTCCCGGAGTACAAAGCCGATCCCAAGGGCGTCGCCGGGCGCGACGCCTCGGGCGCGGTGCTGAACGTGCTGGCCCAGAATATCCCCTGGTTCATGGGCGGTTCGGCGGATCTCGGGCCCTCCAACAAGACCACCTTGAAGTTTCCAGGCGCCGGCGATTTCGAGGCCGGCAGCCCCGAAGGCCGCAATTTTCATTTCGGCATTCGCGAGCACGCCATGGCCGCGGCCGTCAACGGGCTGTCGCTTTCGAAGATCCGGGCCTTCGGCGCCTCATTCTTCATCTTCAGCGACTATGCGCGGCCCTCCATTCGCCTCTCCGCGCTGATGGAGCTGCCCACCATCTTCGTCTTCAGCCATGACGCCATGGGCGATGGCGAGGACGGGCCCACCCATCAACCGGTCGAGCATCTCATATCATTGCGCGCCATCCCCGGCCTGGTCATGTTGCGGCCGGGCGACGCCAATGAGGTGGTGGAGGCCTATCGCTACATCATGCAGCTTCGCCACAAGCCGGCAGTGCTGGCGGTCTCGCGCCAGCCACTCCCGGTCCTGGACCGCGGCAAATACGCTTCGGCCGCCGGCGTGGCCAAGGGCGCCTATGTCATGGCCGATGCGCCGGGCGGGGCGCCGGAGGTCATCCTCATCGGCACCGGCAGCGAGCTCTCCCTCGTCTGCGATGCGCATGAGGCGCTGGTCGCCCAGGGCATCAGATCGCGGGTCGTCTCCATGCCCTCCTGGGACATCTTCGAGCACCAGCCTCAGGAGTATCGCGACAGCGTGCTCCTGCCGCAGGTCACCGCCCGGATCGCTGTCGAGCAGGGTTCGGTCCTGGGCTGGGACCGCTATGTCGGTTCCAAGGGCCGGGTGATCGGCATGAAGACCTTCGGGGCCTCTGCGCCCCTCAAGGAGCTGCAGCGCCATTTCGGCTTCGAGCCCGACAGGGTCGTGGCGGAGGCCAAGGAGCTGCTGGGACGGAAATAGCTGCGACTTGCGACGAAACGACGGAACCTCGATAGGAGGGGATGATCATGGCGGACAATGACGTGGAACGGGAGCTGGAGCTGGGCGAGCTGCCGGTGAAAGAGGACAAGCCGGAGGCGGCTCCCGTCGCACCCGCCTGCGCCATGGTGATCTTCGGTGCGGGTGGCGACCTGACCAAGCGGCTCGTCGTACCGGCGCTCTACAACCTGATGAACGGCAAGCGCCTGTCGCCCAATTTCCAGCTCGTCGGCGTCGATCTGGCGTCCAAATCCACTGAGGAGTGGCGCCAGAGCCTGACCGACATGATGAACGAGTTCGTCACCAAGGGCGGCGGCGAATTCGAGGCCGATCACATCGACCAGGATGCCTGGAACACCCTCACCAGCCGCATGAGCTATCTCCAGGGCGACCTGACCGACCCCAACGCCTATCAGCGCATCGGCAAGCATCTGGCCGGACTGGACAGGGACAAGGGTACGGCCGGCAATTACCTGTTCTACCTGGCGATCGCCGACCGCTTCTTCGGCACCGCGGTGGAGCGACTTGGTGCCGCCGGCCTGGTGCGGGAGGA
>DATFRE010000027.1:0-2294 GCA_035263545.1 Dongiaceae bacterium | reverse complement strand
GATCTATCTTCTGGCGGTTCTCGCCGAGCAGGGAATCGGCGTGCAGCGCGACCCCAAGGCCGCCGCCGACCTCTATCGTCATGCTGCCGAGATGGGTGTGCGCTCCGCTCAGCTTCGCTGGGGCCTGGCGCTGATCGAGGGCCGCCTCGTGCCCCAGGATCTCGTCAATGGCGAATCCTGGCTGCGTCGCGCGGCGCTGGCCGGCGATGCGGAAGCGGCGGCGCTGGTGGGCGACCTGAATCTCCGGAATGGCGATCTGCCGCCGAATTATACCCAGGCGGCGAGCTGGTATCGCAGGGCCGCCGAGGCCGGGCATAAGGCCGCTGCCCGGGCACTGGGCTCGCTTTATCTGACGGGGGCCGGCGTGGCGCGGGATCCCGACGAGGCCACGCGCTGGCTCAGGGTCTCGGCCGCCGCGGGCGATCAGCGCTCGCAGGTGGACCTCGCCAATCTCGTCCTCGAAGGCGCCGGCAGCCCTGATGATCCGGCAAACGTGGCCCGCTGGTTCGAGCAGGCCGCTGCCTCGGGCGATCTCGTGGCCTCCTTCAACCTGGGACTATGCCTCGCCAAGGGTGTCGGCGTGGAGCGCGACGAGCAGCAGGCCGCTCAATGGCTGCGCCAGGCGGCCGAGGGTGTGACTCAGGCGCAGTATATCTATGGCCGGATGCTCGTGGAGGGGCGCGGCGTTGCGCCCGATCTCGAGGAGGCCCGGCGCTGGTTCGCCCGCGCGAGCGAGGCCGGGGTGCTGGATGCCGAGGTCGCGCTCGCAGAGATGATGCTGAACGGCCGGGGCGGTCCGGAGGACGTGGCCGGCGGGCTTGCCTTGTTCGAAAAGGCGGCCGCCAAGGGACATGTCGGCGCGATGTTTGCGCTCGGCGCGCTTCATGGCGGCGGTCATCAGATCCCCGCCGATCGCCCGACCGCCCAGCGCTGGTTTCGTGCCGCTGCCGAGCAGGGCCACGGCCATGCGCAGTTGATGCTGGGGCGCTATCTCGCAGCCGGTGCCGCCGGCGACCGCCAGCCTGGGGAGGCGCGCCTCTGGCTGGAGCGCGCCATGGCCCAGGGCATCGACGAGGCCGAGCAGGATCTCGCCGGCCTCCCGGAAACGCCGGACCCCGACAATCGCCCCGAGCCGCCGATGATGGCGGTCGTGATCTGATCGGCCGCGAGCTAGCGCATCGTGCCTGCGGCAGGACCTTCTAGTCTCCATTGAATAAGGAATGACCTCTCCCCTCAATAGGTGAGAACATGCAAACTCGGAGTCTGCCATGGGGATTGAAAGGTTCGCGCTGTCTCAGCACTCTACTGGATCCAGAATGCCTAGCTTTGCAATTGATCCCAACAGACGCGCACGTCGACATGCTCGGTCGTAGAAAAAAAGAAGTCGAAGTCTCTCCCGGTACCCGTTATCGCCGCCGCGATGCTCCCTACATGGTCTGGGAGGTCGTCACGGCCTACGCGAGCGTCGATGCAAAGATGTACGTCGTGCTGTCCAATGTCTCGGACCCAACTTGGCGAAAAACACTATCCTTGATCGAGCTAGAAGGCAGCGGCCAATATATTCGGCTGCGTAACATTTGAGTCCGCGGGTCGCCTTTCACGTCATGTCGACTAAATGCGACTCCTCAGACATCGCGGAGCTCCAGGCCGTAATCTAGCGTCCCATCTGGCAGCTCCACTCATGCGCGTCTTCCTTGCGATCACCCCCGATTAGGGCCTCTACGCGTACCGATTGCCATACGCAGCAGACTGGACAGCAGGTCTCCCACCTCTTTCGAGATCGAGGGTAAGACCCAACTCGAGGCGGCGGCCAAAGGGCAAGCGACCAGATGATGTTGGGCGACTCTAGACGGGATCCACCGAAGGCTTGCCCAATGTCAGTCGAAATTCGCCAGTGACGGGAGTCCGCCCGCCAGGTTGCGTTGCCGGGCATTTCAAATGAATGGGGGCTATACCGCGTCGCCCTGCAAGAACTGACGCCAAGCACAGGGTGCCACACGCCACGGGCCACCCCTCGCAGTCCGCAAGCCGGCGAGCATGGTAACCCACTGAGCTAACGCCGCTTTGCTCTCACGCCGGAGTGGCGGCTTTCGAAATGTTGTTTTGGCTCCGGGAACCCTGTCCAGGGGGTGCGTTATTGTGCACCGATGGCGCTAGGTGTTTAGTCCCGGGCTTTGATGGTGCATTGTTTTCTCCGGCATGGAGGGATGCACTATGGGCCAGGTTCTTCATGGAAGCGCCACGACGACAGAGGCGATCCGTCGAGCGATACAACATAGTCAAGAGAGCCTGAG
>DATFRE010000026.1:0-4020 GCA_035263545.1 Dongiaceae bacterium | reverse complement strand
CGATCGAGCATGTGCGGCCTTGCCGGCCTCGGCTTGTGAGGACCGGCCGGCGCAATCTGGGCCCCGCCCTTATCGGGCTGATGTCGGATAAAGGCCTATTTTGCAACGCTGCATTGCCCGCCCGACCCCTGTAACATTGGTTTACAAATTTCCAGGTGCCGGAGGAAACCGGCTCCGAATAATGGCGCCGATGACGACCTCGCCCCATCTCCTCATCGTTGATGACGATCGCGGCATCCGCGATCTCGTCTCCCAGTTCCTGACGCGTCACGGCTATCGCTGCTCGACGGCGAAGAACGGAGCGGAGATGCGCGACGCCATCACCGCCGGACGCATCGATCTGGTGATCCTCGATTTGATGCTGCCGGGAGAGGACGGGCTCAGCCTCTGCCGCTGGATGCGCCGGGACTACCAGATCCCCATCATCATGCTGACGGCCATGGGCGAGGAGACCGACCGCATCATCGGCCTCGAGATGGGGGCCGACGACTATCTGGCGAAGCCCTTCAACCCGCGCGAGCTCCTCGCCCGCATCAAGGCAGTGATGCGCCGGACGAGCCGGCCGCCGGTCAGCGACGGCGCGCCGTCACGCATCATCGCCTTCGAGGGCTGGCGCCTGGATCTCTCCCGGCGCCAGCTCAATGCACCCGACGGGGCGCTGGTGGAGCTCAGCGCCGGCGAGTTCGATCTTCTCGTGGCGCTCGCCGAGCGGCCGCAACGCGTGCTCACCCGCGATCAGCTGATCGATCTCGCCCGCGGCCGCGCCGCCACGCCCTTCGACCGCAGCGTCGATGTGCAGATCAGCCGGCTGCGGCGCAAGATCGAGCTGGATCCCAAGAACCCGACCCTGATCAAGACCGTGAGATCGGGGGGCTATATCTTCTCGGCGGTGGTGGAAGCCGGATGAGCGGCTCAGCATGAGCGCCCGGACATGGCCATGAACCCCAGGCTGGCGCGCTTCTACCCCTCGAGCTTCGGGCTGGCGGCACGGATCGGCCTGATCCTGGTCGGCGCGGTCGTGCTCTCCATCGGCATCAGCACCGCCTTCATCTTCATCGTCGGCGAGGGAGAGGGCCATCTGCCGGTGATCTCGGCGGAGACGATGGCGGACAAGATCCTGGAAGCCTATCGGCGGATCGATTCGGCCCCACCCGCCGCGCGCGCCGCGGCGGTCGCGGAGGTGAGCGCGCCGATCCGCCGGATCGACTGGCCGGTGCCGCCGCCACCGCCGGGATCGGGCATCCTGCCGCGCTATCTGAGCGATCTCGGAGACTTCCTCCAGAAGGGGCTCAACGACCCCAGGCGGGGCGTGTCCGTCGAGCTCGGCCTTCCGCGGGAGTTCGAGATCGGCCCGCCCCCGGGGCTGCCGCCGAACGGCCCGCCGCCGCTGAACCAGCCCGAAGGGAGCGGCGCGGGCGGTGGCCAGCCTGCCGCGCCTCAGATGCCCGGGAGCCAGCCGTCCCTGTCCCCACCGCCCGGACCGCCGCCCGGGGAAGGCGGTCCCGAGATCGGCTTCGTCAGCGGCGGCCCGGATACGGGCTTCATCCAGGGCGGATTCGTCCGCGGCGGCTTTCGCGTCTTCGGGCCCCTGGTCCGGGTCTCGATGCAACTCGGCGATGGCAGCTGGGTCGCGATCGAAGCCTCCCAGGTCAGATCGCTTCCCTTCCCTCTCATCGATTTTCTCGTTCGGGTCGTCCCCATCTCGGCGGTCTGCCTGCTCCTGGCGCTGTTCGTGATCCGTGGCTTCATGAGCCCGATCACCCGCCTGGCGGCGGCGGCGGAGCGGCTCGGCATCGACGGCAGCGTCTCGATGCTGGAGGAAGCCGGCGCGCCGGAGATGCGGGCGGCCGCCCGCGCCTTCAATGCCATGCAGCTTCGCCTGCGGCGGCTCATCGATGACCGCACCCAAATGCTGGCCGCCATCTCCCACGACCTGAAGACGCCCATCACCCGGCTGCGCCTGCGGGCGGAATTCATCGAGGATCCCGCGCTGCAGGAAAAGATCCTGGCGGATCTCGCGGAGATGGAGGCCATCGTCGCCTCGACCCTCGCCTTCGCCCGCAGCGATGCCCGCAGCGAGAGCTGCGACTCCGTCGATCTCGCCGATATGCTCCAGAGCCTGGTCGAGGCCCGCGCCGATAGCGGCGCCGTCGCCGCCTATGAGGGGCCGGCCCATCTGACGGTGAAAGCCCGGCCGGTCGCCTTGCGCCGCGCGCTCGGCAACCTCATCGACAATGCGATCAAATACGGCGCCTCCGCCCATATCGCGCTGAAGACCGAGGCGCGCCAGGCGGTGGTGGAGATCGAGGACGAGGGCCCGGGCATCCCGGAGGACCAGCTGGAGCTCGTCTTCCGGCCCTATTACCGGCTGGAGAGCTCCCGCAGCCGGGAGACCGGCGGGGTCGGCCTCGGCCTCAGCATCGCCCGCGCGGTGATCCGTGCCGATGGGGGCGAGGTCACCCTGGCGAACCGCGCCCATGGCGGCCTCAGCGCGCGAATAACGCTGCCGCTCGGCAGCTCGGCCTCGACGGCGATGGCTATTGCCGAGCCCCGCTCGCCAGCAACCGGTCCTTGACGACCTCGGCCGCGCTGCCGCTCCAGGCGTAATTGACGCCCATGCGAAGCCCGTGTCGTCCGGCCTCTTGGCTGTTTCTACAGCGGATTTACAGCCAGGAACTGTGCCACCGCTTCGGGGGCCGAGCCAGGCGGGGCCGGGCCGTTCTCCTGCTTCTGCAGGGAATCTGCAGGCAATCGCACCCTTCGCCAGGGCGCGGGCGGCGCGAGTCCATTTCCTTTGCCGATCGAGGCAGGGCGAACGGCGATGCCGCCGCGCCGCGGGTTCTCGCGCCAGGCTAGATTTATATATTATGCGTAATACGCGTATGCGTCAAGCGTCATCCGGTTCGTCCGAGCCGTGCGAGGGTCGTCTCCATGGGCTCGATCGGCTCCAGGGTCGAAAGATCGATGACCAGGGCGTGGCGGAAGCCCGATCGGCCCCGGCGCAGCCGCAGGAGATCGGCGAGCACCGCCTCGATCGACCCGCGCACCGGCGTCAGCGCGGGGCATGGCTCGGCCGTGCCGTCGACCATGCTATAGACCGCGCAGTAATGGGAACCCAGCCACTCCACGGACATGTTCTTTCTCCCGCTTGTCGCGCGGGTCTCTCCTTATCCGAGGTCCTTATCGGCTTCATGTCCGTGGGAGCCCCTTTGCGTAACGTCCTGTTACGAGTGTCGCGCCGGCAACATTCGGTTACCAAAGCCAGGCGTCCTCAGCCCTCGCCCGAAGAAGGCTTGTCGATATATTCGTGAATATATCGTTACGGGGAGCCGAGAGGAGCGTCCCGGTGGCCGAGGTCATCCAGGCGAGCAAGCTGACGGATTGCGAGCTATCGTTGAACGGCGAGACCTTGCGCATCAATCTGCGCAAGGCGGGCGGCGAAGCGGCCTCGCTGGTGCTGCCCATCGAGTACTTGTCCGCTCTGCTGATGACCTTCCCCGGCCTGATCGAGCAGGCGCTGCGGCGCCGCTACCGCGATCCGAGCCTGCGCATCGTCTACCCCGCCGAGACCTGGGAGCTGCAGCAGGCGCCGGATGGCTCGGCCCTCATCCTGAGCCTCGCGACACCCGACCGGTTCCAGGTCTCCTTCTCGCTCTCCTTCCCCACAGGACGGCGGATCGCCGCCGCCCTGGACGAAGCGAGGGAGCCGGTCGCGCCCTTGCGCCATTGAGGGCGGGTCGATGAGCGGCCATCGCCTCCGCATCCTTCTCCTGCTGCTCTGCCTCTGGGAACTCCTACCGCCGGCAGCGCTGGCGGACGGCGTCGAGGTCACCGATTCCGCCGGCCGGCATGTCACGATTCCCGCGGCGATCCAGCGCGTGATGCCGACGGGGCCGCCGGCCGCCCTCTTGCTCTACGCCGTGGCGCCGGAGAAGCTCATCGGCTGGCCGAGCGCGCTCTCGCCGGAGACTCTGGCCCTGCTGCCGCGGACCTATGCCGGGCTTCCCGTAGTCGGCCGGC
>DATFRE010000025.1:0-2872 GCA_035263545.1 Dongiaceae bacterium | reverse complement strand
GACCCTCTGCGGCGTCCATCTCGATCTCCCGCGCTATGACCGCGCCCGTGTCGACGGCTCGAGCCTCGATTTCGCGACCATCGAGGGGATCAGCGCGATGCTCGCCGGCATGGGCTGGGAGGAGCGCGCGGCCATTCCCTGCATCGGGCGCGAGCGCGCTGATCTCGTCGTCGCCGGCTGCGCCATTCTCGCCGCCATCTGCCGGCTCTTCCCCGTCGGGCGGCTCCGCGTCGCCGATCGCGGCGTGCGCGAGGGAATCCTCCTCGGGCTCCTGGCCCGGGGCCGCAACGCCGCATGACCACGCCGCCGCGGCGCCCGGGCGGATCGGGCCGGAGCCTCACCCAGCGGCTGCGCACGGCCGGGCGCCGGCGGCCCTCCTCGATCCGCTGGCTCGAGCGCCAGATCAACGATCCCTATGTCGCCGAGGCCCAGCGCCGGGGCTATCGCTCCCGCGCCGCCTTCAAGCTCCAGCAGCTCGACGACCGCTTTCACATCCTGGGGCCGGGCAAGCGGGTCATCGATCTGGGGGCCGCCCCCGGCGGCTGGACCCGGGTGGCGGTGGAGCGCTGCCTGCCGGAAGGCGGCAGGCAGGGCAGGGTGGTCGGCATCGACCTGACCCCCATGCAGCCGATCTCCGGCGCGGAGCTGCTAGAGGGCGATTTCCTCGCCCCCGAGGCGCCGGCACGCCTCAAGGAAGCCCTCGGCGGGCCTGCGGACGTCGTGCTCTCCGACATGGCGGCCCCCGCGACCGGCCATGCCAGGACCGATCATCTGAAGATCATGGCCCTGGCCGAGGCCGCCCATGCCTTCGCCGTCGAGGTGCTGAAGCCCGGCGGCGCCTTCATCGCCAAGGTGCTGCAGGGTGGCGCGACCCAGGAGCTGCTGAAGGCCTTGAAGCGCGACTTCGCCGAGGTGCGCCATGTGAAGCCCTTGGCCAGCCGGGCCGACTCGGCGGAGATCTATGTCGTGGCGCTGCGGTTCCGGCCGCAGGCGGGGGGCTGACCCCCTTCCCCCTCTCCCGCTTCAAAGCGCGGGAGAGGGAAATTGCTCAGGGGGAGAGCCCGTCCGGCCTTGCTCCAGCGCAAGGCAGGTTTGACGGGAAGGCGGGGTCGCGGGCCCAGGCTTTCCTTGGCTTTGGAACCTTTCTATGTATGATGGCGCGCCATTACCCGCGAGGGGCCCTATCCCTGGAGGTGTGGCATGGAGATCCGCGAGGCGCTGACTTTCGATGACGTCTTGCTGGAGCCTGCCGCCTCCTCCGTCCTCCCCACCGCCGCCGATACCAGAACCAGGCTGACCCAGCGCATCGAGCTCGGCATCCCGCTGCTCTCCTCGGCCATGGACACGGTGACCGAGAGCCAGATGGCCATCACCATGGCGCAGTCCGGCGGGCTCGGCGTCATCCACAAGAATCTCGAGATCGCCCGCCAGGCCGATGAGGTCCGCCGGGTCAAGAAGTTCGAATCGGGCATGGTGGTGAATCCCCTCACCATCCATCCCGACCAGCCGCTGGCCGATGCCCTCAGCATGATGGAGGCCCATCAGATCTCGGGCTTCCCGGTGGTCGAGCGCGGCAGCGGCAAGCTGGTGGGCATCCTGACCAACCGCGACATCCGCTTCGCCAGCGACCAGCGCCAGCCGGTCTCCGAGCTCATGACCAAGGACAGGCTCATCACGGTGAGGGACGGCATCGGCCATGCCGAGGCCAAGCGCCTGCTGCACCAGTACCGGATCGAGAAGCTCCTGGTGGTGGACGAGTCCTATCGCTGCGTCGGGCTGATCACCGTCAAGGATATCGAGAAGGCGCAGAAATTCCCCAATGCCAGCAAGGACGAGAAGGGGCGGCTGCGCGTGGCCGCTGCGACCGGCGTCGGGCCTGAGGGCCTGAAGCGCGCGGAGGCGCTGCTCGAGGCCGAGGTCGATGTCATCGTCATCGATACCGCGCACGGCCATAGCGCGGGCGTGCTGGGCGCCGTCGGCGCGGTCAAGCGGCTCAGCAACGCCTGCCAGGTCATCGCCGGCAATATCGCCACGGCCGAGGGGGCACGCGCCCTCATCGATGCTGGCGCCGATACCATCAAAGTCGGCATCGGGCCGGGCTCGATCTGCACCACCCGCGTCGTCGCCGGCGTCGGCGTGCCGCAGCTGACGGCGCTCCTCGATGCCGTGAGCGAGGCGCAGAAGAACGGCATTCCCGTCATCGCCGATGGCGGCATCAAATATTCCGGCGACCTCGCCAAGGCGATCGCCGCCGGCGCCCATTGCTGCATGGTGGGCTCGCTGCTGGCCGGCACCGATGAGAGCCCGGGCGAGGTCTTCCTCTATCAGGGCCGCAGCTACAAATCCTACCGGGGCATGGGGTCCTTGGGCGCCATGGCGCGGGGCTCCGCCGACCGCTACTTCCAGCAGGAGGTGCGCGAGACCCTGAAGCTGGTGCCCGAAGGTGTGGAAGGCCGCGTGCCCTATAAGGGCCCGGCGACCAATGTGATCCATCAGCTCGTCGGCGGCCTCAAGGCCGCCATGGGCTATACCGGCAACGCCACCTTGGCGGAGATGCGGACCCGCTGCCGGTTCCTGCGCATCACCGGCGCGGGGCTCCGCGAGAGCCATGTGCATGACGTGCAGCTGACGCGCGAAGCCCCCAATTACCGGTCGGAGATGTGACCCCCGGCGCCAGGCTCCAGGCGGCGATCGAGCTCCTCGCCGCGATCCATTCCTCCGCCAGCCCGGCCGACCGCGTCTCGGCCGGCTTCTTCCGCAGCCGGCGCTATATGGGCGGCGGCGACCGGCGCGATGTCGTCGACCGCGCCTATCGCGTGCTGCGCAGGCGCGCGGCGCTGGACTGGTGGATCGAGAAGACCGAGATGGCGCT
>DATFRE010000024.1:0-7476 GCA_035263545.1 Dongiaceae bacterium | reverse complement strand
GAAGGCACCCATGGCCACGGCGGCCATGCCGTTCGCCGCCGCCGCGAAAAGCCAGAACCGGGACGGTCGCGTGATTGCTTCGCCCATGGCCGAGGCATAGCATGCCGGGCGCCATTCTTGCGATAGCCCCTGACGAGGAGTCTCCCATGGCCCTGCCGATCGCCGAGCGCTGGTTCGAGACCAGGCGAATTGACGACGACATCACTTTGCTATGGGAGCCGCACGTGGTCCCGCTCATGCGCTGCAATATCTGGCATGTGCGCGGCCGCGACCGCGACCTCCTGATCGATACGGGCATGGGCGTGGCGAGCCTGCGCGAGGCCGCAAAGCATCTGCTGGAGAAGCGCGTGACGGCGGTTGCGACCCACACCCATATGGATCATGTGGGCGGGCATCACGAGTTCGATGATTGCCTAGTGCATGAAATCGAGGCCGAGAATCTGCGCCAGCCCAGAGGCATGCGAAGGCTGGTCACATCGGACTGGGATCCGGCGGATGTCATCGCGCTGGAAGGCGTGGGCTATGCCGTCCCGCCGGAGCTCGTCACCGCATTGCCCCATGTGGGCTACCGGCTCGACGACTATCGGCTGCGGCCGGCGCACCCGACGGTGCTGGTAAAGGAAGGGGACATGGTCGATATCGGCAACCGGCATTTCGAGGTGCTGCATCTGCCGGGCCACTCGCCCGGGAGCATCGGGCTCTGGGAGGAAGCGACGGGAACGCTTTTCTCCGGCGATGCGCTCTATGACGGACCGCTGCTGGACGAGCTGCCGACCTCCAACATCAGGGACTATCTCGTCACTATGGCGCGGCTGCGGGAGATGCCGGTCAGCGTCGTGCATGCGGGTCACGATCCGAGCTTCGGGCGCGACCGGCTGGTCGAGCTCTGCGATACCTATATCCGCCGGCGCGAGGCTCGAGCCGCTTAGGCGCCTTTGCGCCGCAGGGCCGGCGACTGAGCGAGGAAGACACCGACCAGAATCACCAGGCTGCCGGCGATCTGGGGCCAGGTGAAGCTGCCGCCGAGCAGGAGCGTCGCTGCGACCGCCGCCGCCGGCATCAGATTGTTGTACATCGAGGCAGTGACGACCCCGATCCGGCTGACGGCGTAGTGCCAGAAGAAATTGCCGATCGCATTGGGGAAGATGCCGGCGTAGAGCACCAGCGCAACGCTCTCGGCGGTGAGGTCGATATGCAGGTGCACGAGGCCGCTGAGAACCAGCACCGGCAGTAGCAGCAGAAGCCAGAAGGTCCCGGCGGCGACGGTATAGGCCGTAATCTGCAGCTGGCTGTAGCCGCTGAGCCAGCGCTGCGCGGCCATGGACATCCAGGTCCAGGTCACATTGGCGATGATGATCAGGATCTCGCCGCCCCGGAACTGGGCATGGCCGACCGCCTCGCCACCCAGGACCGAGACCAGGCCCCCGATGACGGAAAGGATCGTGCCGATGATAATCGCCCGGCCGAGAGGCTCTCGATAGAGGGCGGCGGCCGTGAGAGCCGCAGTCACAGGATTCGTGGTCGAGATGATCGCCGAGGACAGCCCGCTGGAATATTGAACGCCGATGCTGGTGAGGAGGGAGCCCAGCGTCACCCCCATGAGGCCGAGGAGCAGGATACGGCGCCAGGCAATCAGCCGCGGCAGCGGCGCCCGGCGGCGATTGGCGAGGACCACGGCGTAGAGTGCGACGAGGCTGCAGGCCTGGCGGCCCAGGGTGGCCGAGTAGGCATCCCAGGTCAGCAGCAGGCGCTCGAGGACCGGGAAGAACGCCCCCCAGACGCAGATCGTCAACAGCATGCCGAGATTGGCGCGCAGCCGATCGGCCGAGGGTGTGAAGGCGACCTCCCGAACGGTCACGGCCGGCCCCCGAGGCCGAGGTCAGTGCCGGGGCCGATCAAATCCGCGTCTCGCTCATTGGTGGAAGTGCCAGTCCCTATGCCGGCCGAAACGGCGGCCGGCGGCAGTCTAGGGGAGAAGCTCCGCCGGCGGCAAATGCAGCCGGCGCAATGCTGCCCGGCCGGCACCGCGGGCAGAGGCCGTCTCCGGCCCTGGCGGTGTGTCGCAGGATAAGGCATATCTCGCCGGCGCATTTTTCGGGGCTTTTCCACCATGCCGATCAATCCCACCGATCTCCAGAATCCGGGCGCCGCTCATGTCGATTCCTATTGGGCGGCCACTGCCGGGCCCGAGGTCGACGGTGCGGCCCCCGTCGACAGTGACAGGGAGGTGGATGTGGCCATCATCGGCGGCGGCTATACGGGACTCTCGGCCGCCTATCACCTTGGACGGGATCACGGCATCGCCGCCCATGTGCTGGAAGCCAACCGTATCGGCTGGGGATGCAGCGGCCGCAATGGCGGCTTCTGCTCCATCGGCATCGGCAAGGATGATTTTGGCGATTGGGTCAACCGGTTCGGCCTGGACCCCGCCAAGCTGATCTTCGAGCAGGGCCGAGAAGCGGTTCGCTGCGTCCAGCGGATCCTCGATGCCGAGAAGCTGGAGGTGGACCGCAGCCCCGAGGGTGGGCTCGAGCTGGCGCATCGCCCTAACCGCGTCGGCGAGATGGCGGTGCGCCAACGGGAGCTGAAGGAGCTCTTCGGCCTCGATTGTCGGCTGCTCGGAAAGTCCGAGCTCGACCAGGGATATCTGGTAAGCCGCGAAGCCCATGGCGCGCTGCTCCATGATGAGGGTTTCGCGCTCCATGCCATGAAGTACAGCCGCGGCCTCGCCCGTGCCGCCCAGCGTCACGGCGCCGTGCTCCATGGCGCTTCTCCGGTTGTGGAATGGCGTCGGGACGGCAGGCGCCATCTCCTGCGAACCCCCGGTGGGTCGGTCCGGGCGCGACAGGTCGTTATTGCCGGCAATGGCTATACGGGTGACCGCCTGCACCCGGCCACGAACGGCCGGCTGCTGCCGGTGCTCTCCAACATCATCGTCACTCGGGAGCTGAGCCGGGCGGAGCGCGGGTCCGTTAATTGGCGAAGCTATCTCAAGATCTGGGATTCGCGCCGGCTGCTGTTCTATTACCGCCTTCTGCCCGAGAACCGAGTGCTGTTCGGCGCCCGCGGCGGAATCGAGGACACGCCCGAGAGCAACCAGTATCAGAAGGCATGGCTGGAGCGGCGGTTTGCCGAGATGTTCCCGGCATTGGCCAAGGTGGAGACGGAATATTTCTGGCGCGGCTGGGTCTGCCTCTCCCGCGACAAGAATCCCCATATCGGCAGTTTCGAGGACGGCACCGTCCACTACGCCCTGGCCTATATGGGCTCCGGCGTGGCGCTCGCGACATATTGCGGGCGCCTGCTTGCGGGACGGGTCGGCGGCAAGGCTGGCGAGCCTTCATATGAGGCGGGACCACTTCTCGGCGCTCCGCTGCCGGCCTTTCCCTTCCCGGCCTTGCGTCGGCTCTACCAGCGGCTCGCCTATGCCTACTATGGATTCAAGGACGAATATCTGTGAGCGGTAGCGGGCGGTTCGCATTTCAGCTGGGCGGCCTGTTCGTGATGGGCATCGGCTGGGGCGGAAACATACTGCTTGCCAAGCTCGCCACCAGCCTGGGTGCTCCCCCCATAGGTCTCGCCTTCCTGGAAGCCGCGGGCAGCGCCCTGCTCCTGCTGCTGGCCAGCTGGATACGGGGCCGGCCGCCCAGCCTCGACGGCCGGCATCTGCGCTTCTACACGATCAGCGGCGCGCTGGGGGTCGTGGCTCCCAACATTGCGATTTTCCATGCGGCACGACACCTCTCGGCCGGGCTGATCGCCATCCTCATGACGCTGACGCCCCTGGTAACCTATGGGCTCTCCCTGGCGCTCAGGATGGAGCCATTCCGATGGGTAAGAGCGCTCGGGCTTCTCCTCGGCCTCCTGGGCGTGACCCTGATCCTGGCGCCCTCCAGCAGCCTGCCGGAGCCCGGCCTCGCCGGATGGGTCGTGATCGGATTTCTGGCCACCGCGATGTTTGCAATTCAGAACGTCTATATCGCCCATGCCTGGCCGCGTGACGGCGATGCGCTCGCGCTCTCCTGCGGTGGTCTCGTTGCCTCGTCTGTGATGCTGGTGCCCCTGGCAGGCCTGACCGAAGGCTTCATCGACCTGGTGCCGCCCTGGGGCACCGTCCAATGGGCAGGCTGCGCCATGGCGGCGGTCAACGCTTTGATGACGGCGCTTTTCATCGCCTCCATCCGTCAGGCAGGCCCGGTCTTCGCCTCACAGACCGCCTATCTCATCACCATCGCCGGGGTGCTCTGGGGCATGCTGCTCCTCCATGAGCATCACAGCGCCTGGATCTGGGCGGCCATGCTGGCCATGTGTGCGGGCGTGGCGCTGGTCACCCGCCCCGGCCTGCGCCGGGCAAGCGGGGTCCTCGGCTGAGCCAGCGCGTGGTTCCCACCGCCAATCGGGGCTAGGCTGAGCCATGAGCCGCCTCCTGGCCGAAGAGATCCCATATCGTGATCCCCTCACGGTCTTCGCCGGGTTCGCGACGCGGCCCGGGGCAACCTTCCTCGACAGCGCGCGCATGGACAGTGCGCTCGGCCGCTATTCCTTCGTCATGGCCGACCCCTTCCTCACCCTCAAAAGCCGCGACGGGCTGATCGAGGAGGGTGAGACGCATTTCATCGGCGATCCCTTTGCCGTCCTGGCCAAGCGGCTCGAACGCTACGCCGTCGCCCATGAGCCGGGTCTGCCACCGTTCCAGACAGGTGCCGCAGGCTATTTCGCCTACGACCTCGGGCGCCATCTGGAGCGCTTGCCAACTCATCGCATCGACGATCAGCCTTTGCCCGATCTGCTGATGGGCTTCTATGGCTGGGCCATCGCCTTCGATCATGCCGAGACGCGCGCCTTCATCATCGCGAACGGCCATCCGGCGCCAAGCCAGCCGGAACGCCAAAGGCTCGCAGCGGCACGAATCGCCGAGATCCGCCAGCGTCTCGCGCGGCCGGCGAGCCTGCCGCGCGGCCGGGTGATCGCGCCACCGCGCCCGGACATCGAGCGCAGTGCCCATGAGGCCATGGTTCGTCGCACCATCGACTACATCCTCGCGGGAGACATCTATCAGGCGAACATCACCCAGCGATTCAGCGCCGAGCTCAAGGCAACGGACGATCCCTTCGCGCTCTACTGCGCGCTCCGTCGGCGCAACCCGGCGCCCTTCGCCGCCTTTCTCCGACATGGGGAGGTGGCCATCGTCTCGGCTTCTCCCGAACGCTTCCTGAAGCTGGATCGAGGCCGCGTCGAGACCCGGCCGATAAAGGGCACGCGGCCGCGCGGCGCCACTCCGGCGGAGGACGAGAGCCTGAAGCGCGAGCTCGCCGCGAGCATCAAGGACCAGGCCGAGAACTTGATGATCGTCGACCTCCTGCGCAACGATCTCTCCCGGGTCTGCCGCGACCGGACCGTCGATGTGCCGGTCCTGTTCGGTCTCGAGAGCTATGCGACCGTGCATCACCTGGTGTCCGTGGTGACGGGTGAGCTCACCCCGGGGAAGGACGCCGTCGATCTACTGCGTGCGGCCTTTCCCGGCGGCTCCATCACGGGCGCGCCGAAGATCCGAGCTATGGAGATCATCGCCGAACTGGAGCCCACGCGCCGTGGCCCCTATTGCGGCAGCATCGGCTATATCGGCTTCGATGGCGCGATGGATTCCAGCATCGTCATCCGCACCATCTGCATCCTGGGGCGCCAGCTCACCTTTCAGGTCGGTGGCGGGATCGTCGCCGATTCCGATCCCGCCGCCGAGTACGAGGAAAGCCTGACCAAGGCGAAGGCCATGATCGAGGTGCTGACGGGGGCCTCTTCATGAGCGTCCTCCTGATCGACAACTATGATTCCTTCACCCACAACCTTGCGCGCTACATGCGCGAACTCGGCCGCTCGGTGACCGTGCGGCGCAACGATGCTCTCGGCCTTGGCGAGATCGAAAAGCTGGCGCCGAGCCATATCGTCATCTCCCCAGGCCCCTGTACACCCGAGCGCTCCGGCATCTCGCTCGAGGTGGTGCGCCGGTTCTCGGGCTGGCGACCGATCCTAGGGGTTTGCCTCGGCCATCAATGCATCGGGCAGGCCTTCGGCGGGCAGGTGGTGCGTGCCCGCCATGTCATGCATGGCAAGACCTCGCCTGTGACCCATGCCGGCACCGGTCTCTTCGCCGAACTGCCCAGCCCCTTCCGGGTGACGCGCTACCATTCGCTGGTCGTCGATCGCGAGAGCCTGCCGGACTCCCTCGAGGTCACGGCGATGAGCGATGACGGCGTGATCATGGGGCTCGCCCATCGCGACCTGCCGGTCGTCGGCGTCCAGTTCCACCCCGAGGCCGTGCTGACCGAGCACGGCCATCGGCTGCTGGAGAACTTCCTCGGCGGCCGCCCATGACGAAGATTCATCTGAATGGCCGGCTGATCGATGCCGGCGAGGCGCGCATCGATCCCGCCGATCGCGGCCTGCTGCTTGCCGACGGGCTGTTCGAGACGCTCAGGGCCTATGGCGGGCGGTCCTTCTGCCTGGATTTGCACCTGGCTCGGCTCGCCGCGGGCGCCGCGCTTCTCGGCCTGCCCGCGCCACCGGTTCCTGAGATCGCCGCGGCGGTGCGAGACACCGCTGCCGCCAACGGCCTCGCCGATGCCTCGATCCGCATCACGCTCACCCGCGGCGCCGGTCCCCGCGGATTGCTACCGCCGGCCGAGGTTACGCCGACCCTGATGGTCGTGGCCCACCCCTTGCCAGCAGCGCTCCCCACCGCCATGAGCGCTTGCCTGGCCAGCATCCGGCGCAATGAACATTCACCGCTCTCCCGGGTCAAATCGCTCGCCTATCTCGAAAATATCCTCGCTTTGGGCGAGGCCGCCGCTGCCGGCTATGACGAGGCTATTCTGCTCAACACGGCCGGGCGGATTGCCGCCGGCAGCCGCAGCAATCTGTTCCTGGTGCTGGATGGCGTGATCACCACGCCACCGCCAAGCGAAGGACTTCTGCCCGGAATTGCCCGGCATACTGTCCTCGCGCTTGCTGCCAAGCGCGGCATTCCGGTGCAGGAAATGCCTGTGGCGCCGGCCGAGATGGCCAGGGCCAGCGAAGCCTTCCTCACCAACAGCCTGCTGGAGGTCGTGCCGCTGACGCGGCTTCAGGACCGGCTGCTGCCCGAAGGCCCCGTGACAGCCAGCGTGCGCCAGCTCTATCGCGACAGCACCGCCGCGCCCTGATGGTCTTCGAGCGCCATCTCGCGCTATGGCAGCTCACACCGGACGGCGATCCCATCGCAACCCGCAGCAGCCGGCTGCTCCCGGTGCGCTGCCGCGATGGCACGGCGGCCATGCTGAAGGTCGCGGCGGTGGAAGAGGAAGCGCGTGGAGCCGCGCTGATGATCTGGTGGGCGGGTGATGGCGCCGCGCGTGCTGACCCAGGACGGCAATGCCCTGCTGCTGGAGCGCGCCCTCGGTGGAGCCTCGCTGGTCGAGATGGCTCATGGCGGGCGGGATG
>DATFRE010000023.1:0-13365 GCA_035263545.1 Dongiaceae bacterium | reverse complement strand
CGGCGAGAGGCCGGCTGTCGCCACCTGATACAGCAAAGGCTGGAAGAGGTGATAGTTGTGGCGATCGATGAGGACGACATCGAGATCGGCACCGGCCAGTTTCTTGGCTGCTGTCAGCCCTGCGAAGCCCGCGCCGAGGATGACCACTCGGGCACGCGCAGTGTGGGTCGCGGGAGCCGGCGCTTCCATGATCAGCGGCCCATGAGGAGCCAGCGCGCCAGCAGATGGTCGAGGGAGACAGGCCCCGGCCCGCGGGTCAGGAGGAAGACCAGCATGGCCGCCCAGGTCAGATGCTCGACCCAGTTCTCCGGATAGACGAAGGTCTGGATCACGAAGACGAGCCCCAGCAGCGGCAATGTGGCAAGGCGCGTCAGCAAGCCGAGAAGGATCAGGGCGGAGCAGCCAAGCTCGCAGCTCGCAGCCAGGACCGCCGCCGTCTCGGGGCTCAGCACCGGCACGCGATATTCATTGGCGAAGAGCAGAATTGTGGTGTCCCAGCTCAGGATCTTGCTATAGCCGGATTTGTAAAAAACGCTGGCAATGCTGAAGCGGAAGATCAGCTGGAGGAGAGCGAGGGGGAAGCGGCCGAGGCGGTCCGTCACCCCCTCGACCAGTCCCTTCAGGGATCGAGTCTGCAAATCGGACTCGTCGAGAGTCATCATCACGGAAGTCTTCTCCTAGAAAGAGGTCTGGGAATCGTCGGGAGCGAGCGAAAAGCCGGTCACGAGCTCTTCGCCCAGCAGGCGCTTCAGCGCCATGGCCAGGTCGAAATGCGGATCGGCGGCAAGGGCTCCCGCCACCGCGCTCTCCAGCCTTTCACCGGCGAGAAGCGCCCGGCGCAGGACGAATTGAGGCTTGTCGAGGCGGGCGAAGACCACCTCCTCGCCGCGCTGGCGGATCTCGAGGCGGCAGCCGCCTTCGCCCAGATCCACCGCCTCCTCCCGGCCCGACCAGATACGGTCGATGGGCCAGGGCGATTCGAGATAGCCGAGGGAGGGCAATAGCCGGAAGACGAGGCGCGGGTAGTCGCCGATCGCGACATCGCGGAAGGTATCGGCCGCCAGCGGCGGCTCCGACGGTGCATGGAGCGATGCGTTGATCCGCCATTCCATGCGCGCCACGTCGGCAAGATAGGCAAGTGTGCGGCAGGGCGGGAAGCTCGCCAGGAAGTCCGCGAAGCTCTCGCCATACTCATGCAGGCAAGGCCGGCGCGGCGGATGTGCTTTGATGTATTCATGCGCCGCATAACCGAAGAAGCGCTCATCCACCAGCCGGCAGATCGCGGGATAGATCGCCTTCAGCGCCTCGGTCAGCGAGATCTCGTAGTGATGGCGATAGATCCGAAGGCGCGACTCCGGCGCGATACCGTCTCCGACGATCGCATCGGCGAGGGACGTCTCGTCATGGCCGAGCACGGAACGGCCCATGGCGAGCTGCAGGTCACGCAGCGCGAGCACTGCTCGTCTCCTCGCCAATCGCGGCATCGGCCTTTACGGACTCACCCAGAAGCACGGGCAGCGCGGGCAGGCGGTTATCCCATTCGATGAGGGTGGGCCGCGGCCCGAAGCGGCGCAGCGCCGCGCGATAGAGGGCCCAGACCGGCGCTGCCACTTCCGAACCATGGTCGTCGATCAGAATTTCCTGCCCGTCGACATCGTTGATGCTGTGGCCCGCGAGATGGAATTCGCCGATCGCCTCGGCCGGCAGCGCCGCCAGATAGGCCTCGCCGTCGAAGCCAAGATTGCGGCCGCTCACATGGATGTTGTTGATATCGCAAAGCAGGCCGCAGCCGGTGCGCGCCGCGAGCGCGGCCAGGAAGGCGGGCTCCTCGATGGTGGAGTGGCGGTAGCTCAGATAGCTCGAGGGATTCTCCACCAGGATCTGGCGGCGGAGCCGGGTCTGAACCTGGTCAATATGCGCGGCGAGGAGATCGAGAGCTTCCTCCGTATAGGGCAGCGGCAGAAGGTCGTTCAGATAGACGCCTTCGACGATGCTCCAGGAGAGATGCTCGGAGATAAGTGCGGGCTCCAGCCGTTCCACCAGCCCCGCGAGCCGCTCCAGATGCGCCGCGGCGATGCCGTCGGTGCCACCGAGGGAGAGCCCCACGCCATGCAGGCTGATCGGCCCCTCGCGGCGGAGTCGCTCGAGCGCGCCGAGCGCGGGCCCGCCGCCCATGTAGTTCTCGGGATGGACCTCGAGGAAGCCGACAGCCGGGGGTGCCGCCACCACCGCCGCCAGATGCGGCCCACGCAGGCCGATCCCAGTGGAAGATATCGCGGTCATGGCGTGCCCCCGGGGTCTCGTCGGCGCCCGGATCAGGCCGGCTGGTTGCTGCCGCCGGCGATCTTCGCGCAGGTCCCGGCCGGGACATAGATCCACGACGCCGGATCCATGTTCTTGGTCGAGGTGCCGGCGCAGGAATGGGTCGCCGTCTGGCAGTCGTTGAGGCCCGCCTTGGCGATCCCGTAGCACTTCTCCGCCTGGAAGTTCGGCACCGCCGCCGGCCCGGCGAAGGCCGCGATCGGCGTGGCGAGGGCGGCGAGCATGGCAGAAGCGGCGATCAACTGGGTCTTCATGAGTCTCTCCTGTCGTGGTGGGTTGAGGTCGTGACCTGAGATAGTCTGTGCTCGACGGCGGCGTAGCGGAAATACCGTCCTTTCATCAATTCGATGGCGTCTGTGCGTCGAGGCATCACAAGTATGTGACCTCGATGTCGATGGTCGAACGCAGTCCCAGCGCATCGAAATGATCCCCGATCCAGGCCTCCGCCGTCGCCCGACCGACCTCCTTGAGCTCGGTCAAGAAGGCCCAGTCGGCCGAGAGCTTGCTGGCGACACTGAGGCCGGCCATCTCCGTCTCGGCCGAGACGCCATGAATCAGCATGTGCTTCAGCTGATGCAGGCACTCCACGCTGCTCTCGATCAGCCCGGTGACGAAATGGATCGCGCGCATCTCGCGCATCAGCGAGGAGTTGAAGCTGATCTCGTTGATCCGGTTCAGAATCTCGGCCGCCGTCACCGGCATCTCGCGCCGCTCCAGCGGGTTGATATGGACGATCGCGACATCCCGGCTCTCGCAGCCATAGATCAGAGGGAAGATAGCGGGATTGCCCATATAGCCGCCGTCCCAGTAGGACTCGCCCTCGATCTCCACTGCCCGGAACAGGAAGGGCAGGCAGCTCGAGGCCAGTACCGCATCGGCATTGATCTCGTCATTGCCGAAGACCTTGACCTTGCCGGTGCGGACATTGGTGGCCGACAGGAACAGCTTCACCGGGCAGGCGTGACGGCTGAGGGCGGCGAAATCAACGACCTGGGTCAGCACCTCGCGCAGCGGGTTGTAGTTCACCGGGTTGAACTGATAAGGCGAGAGCAGCCGGGTCATCATGTCGAAGGCGACATAGGCGGGTGAGTTCTCGAGGTGCCGGTTTCCCATGAACCGGTCGATCAGGCTCGGCTGCAGTGGACTGAAATCGCCGAGATGGCTGACCCGACGCCAGAAGTTCGCGAGCGCCTGACGCGCGCCTTCGCGGCCGCCGGTCGCGAGGCCGAAGGCCGCGACAGCGGCATTCATCGCGCCCGCACTCGTGGCGCTGATGCCCTCGAAGGCTATGCGCTCGTCTTCGAGGAGCCGGTCCAGCACGCCCCAGGTAAAGGCGCCATGAGCACCGCCGCCCTGGAGCGCGAGGTTGATCGTCTTGACCTCCGCCATCGGCGAGGCCTTTGCTCCCGCCCGCGTCTTGGCGGCGGGCTCCCGAATCAAGGTCGTCACGGTCATCTCAGCCTCCCCTCGCCCTCAGATCAATGGGCGGTCCAGCCGCCGTCCATGGGCAGAGCGGTGCCGGTGATCGAGGCTGCCCCTTCACTGCAAAGGAAGACGGCGAGCGTCCCCAGCTCCTCCACCATCGCGAAGCGCTTGGAGGGCTGCTGGGCCAGGAGGACCTCGCGGATCACCCGCTCGCGGGGAATGCCATGGCTTTTCGCCTGGTCGTCGATCTGCTTTTCCACCAGCGGCGTCCAGACATAACCGGGGCAGATGGCGTTGCAGGTGACGCTGCTCTCCGCGGCCTCCAGCGCGATCACCTTGGTCAGCCCGACCAGGCCGTGCTTGGCGGCGACATAGGCGGCCTTGAAAGGCGAGGCGATGAGGCCGTGAGCGGAGGCCATGTTGACGATGCGTCCCCAGCCGCGGCTCTTCATGCCGGCCAGGACCAGACGGCTGGCGTGGAACGCGGCGGAGAGATTGATGGCCAGGATCTGGTCCCACTTCTCCACCGGGAAGCTCTCCAGCGGGGCCACGAACTGGATGCCCGCGTTATTCACGAGAATGTCGATATTGCCGAAGGCGGCCTTGGCCGAGTCCACCATGGCGGTGATGGCCTCGGGCCTGCTCATATCGGCTGCGTCGTAGCGCACCCGCGTCCCGTGCGCCTCGGCGAGAGAGCTGCGCAACGCCTCGACCTCCCACGGATCGCCCAGGCCATTGAGCATGACATCGGCGCCGGCGGCGGCGAGCGCGCGGGCGATCCCGAGGCCGATACCGCTGGTGGAGCCGGTAACGATAGCGGCGCGGCCCTCGAGCGGCCGGGCGGTCCCGGGGCGGGCAGCGGTTTCGGTCGCGGTCATCAGCATGTTGCGTCTCCTTGTCTTCCGTGGCTCAGGATCGCGCAAGGCATGGTCGAGGGGAAATGCCGATAGGATATGGAGACGATTACCAGGGGCTATGGCGGCCGCTTTCCTCCTGGCCGCTTTCCTCCTGGCCGCTTTCCCCCCTGGCCGCTTTCCGCTATCTCTGCCTGAAGCCGCCGGCCGCGGGGGTCCCGATCCTGAAGACGGGAAGGCCATGGAGCTGTTTCAAGTGCGCTATTTCCTGGCGCTGGCCAGGACGTTGAACTTCACCCGGGCGGCGGAAGCCTGCAATGTTTCTCAGCCGGCCTTGACCCGCGCCATTCAGCGGCTCGAGGAGGAGCTGGGCGGCCCCCTGCTGCACCGTGAGCGCAACCTGACTCAGCTCACCGAGCTGGGCCGCGCCATGCTGCCCCATTTGGAGGCGGCGCACACCGCGGCGGAGGCGGCAGCCGCCCAGGCTGCCGCCTTCCGGCGCCGCGAGGGTGAACCCTTGCGGCTGGGCATCGACGGCACCCTCTCGGCGCAGATCCTGGCACCGGTCGTGAGGGAGCTGCAGTCACGCATCGAGAGCTTCGAGCTCGGGCTGACGGAAGCCACCTCCCCCGATCTCCTGGAACGGATGATGGCAGGCGCGCTGGACAGTGCCATTCTCGTCGACGCCGAGAAACCACCGGAACGGCTCGACAGGTGGCATCTGTTCCGCGAGCGATGCGTCGTCCTCTGTCCCGAGGGCCACCCGCTCGCCGCCCTCGAGGCCGTCCCGATCGAGGCGCTGGCAAAGGAGAACCTCATCGTGCGGGAAGCGCCCCGCTGTGATCTCGATCGGATATTGATGCGGCTGTCCGCTGCCGCCGGCATCGATCCCAAGCTACGCCACCGCTGCGCCGGCGAGGACCAACTCCGCCGGATGGTGGCCGCGGGTCTTGGTCTTGCGCTCGCCGGCGAACGCTACGGCGCGGGCCCCGGCATCGCAGCCCGCCCGCTGGCGGCGCCTGCAGCCATCCGCCAGATCACTCTCGCCGCCGTGGCGGGCCGGCCCCACGGCCCGGTCCTCGCTGCCTTCCTGAAGCTGATGCGGGCCCGGGACTGGCAGCTATCGAAACCATAATCAGACGGTATTGGCCTCTTCTGCCGCCATCATCGATTCTTTTCTGCCGAGGACCGGAACAGCGAATGTCCCTAGAAGACGAACTGAGCCAGATCCGGGCAGCCGCCAGGAACGATGCGCCCCTTCAGGCCGCCTATCAGGACCTTCTTCTCCGCCTCGACCGGGCCGAGACCGGCGAGCGGGCTTTGAAGCCCGGCGATGCGATGCCCGCCTTCCTGCTGCCGGATGCCGAGGGCCAGCTCATCGCCTCGGACGATCTCCTGGCCCGGGGCTCCTTGGTGATCAATTTCTTCCGCGGCAACTGGTGTCCTTATTGCCGCCAGACCTTGAAGGCGCTGGAGGCTGCCCTGCCGGAGATCGAGGCGGCCGGCGGCCAGCTCGTCGCGTTGACCCCCGATACCGGGCACCACCTCGCAGACACCAAGCGGGTCCAGCACCTCAGCTACGAGATCCTCTCCGACGTCGACGGCACGGTGGGCCTGCAGTTCGGCGTGCTTTTCCGAGCGCCAGCGGCCTACCGCGAGGTCCTTGCGAGCTACGGCATCGACCTCGCTGAGCGCCATGGCAATGACGGCGGATTCATCCCGCTGCCCGCGACCTATGTCGTGGACCACGAGGGCATCGTGCGCTACGCCTTCGTCGATATCGACTTTACCCGCCGGGCCGAGCCCGCGGCCGTCGTCGCAGCCCTCAAGCAGATCCACAGCGATTCCGATTGAGGAGCCCGGGCCATGGAGATGCATCAGATCCGCTATTTCCTGGCCGTCTGCGAGACCCTGAACTTCACCCGCGCCGCCGAGAGCTGCAACGTCACCCAGCCGGCGCTCACCCGCGCGGTGCAGAAGCTCGAGGAGGAGATGGGCGGCCTGCTGCTGCGCCGCGAGCGCAGCCGCACCCATCTGACCGAGTTCGGCCAGGCGATGCGCCCGCATCTGGAGGAAGTCCTGCGCAACACCGAGGCGGCCGGCACCACGGCGAAGAGCTTCCTCACGCTCGATGAAGGGGCGCTGCGTCTGGCGTCATGTGCACCGTCGGCCCCTTGCGCTGCGTCGGCCTCATGACCCGCTTCAACCACGAGCATCCCGGCATCGCCGTCAATCTCAGAGAAGGTGTGCCAGAGCATCTCGCCATGCTGCTGGCGGAAGGCGAGCTCGATATCGCCATCATGGCCGTGCCCGAGAGCTTTCGCGAGCGGCTGCAGGTGAAATCTCTCTACCGCGAGCGCTTCGTCGTTGCCTTTCCACCCGGCCACCGCTTTCAGGGTCAGGAGGCCGTGCGCACCGAGGACTGCGACGGCGAATCCTACCTCATGCGCCTGAACTGCGAATACGCCACTTGCTGGGACGATTTCCTGGAGGAGCATGGCATCGAGCTGAAGGAGGTTTATCGCAGCGAGCGCGAGGACTGGATCCAGACCATGGTCATGGCCGGACTCGGTATTTGCTTCATGCCCGAGTTCTCGCCCCTGCTCCCCGGCCTTTCGACCAGGCCGCTGGTCGAGCCGGAGGTGCACCGCGAGGTCGCCCTCGTCACCATGCCCGGCCGGCGCTTCTCCCCGGCAGTGGCTGCCTTCGTCAGGACGGTGACGCAGCACCGCTGGCAGGCATCGCCGCATTGATTCGGCAGGAAGCGGTGCCGCGCTGGGCCCGCTCGGCGAATACTTCCTTCGCGGCCGCAAAGCCGTTCAGCGCCGCCGGGAATCCAGCATAGACCGCCATCTGCATGATGATCTCGACGATTTCCTCGCGCGAGCAACCCGACTCCAATGCGAAATGGATATGCACCTTCAGCTGTGGCAGTGCCCCCAGCGCCGTCAGCGCCGCCATCGTCGCGATCTGCCGCGATTTCAGGTCGAGTCCGAGCCGCGAATAGATGTCGCCGAAGGCGAACTCCACGAGATATTGGGCGAAGTCGGGGGCGATATCCGCCAGCCCGGAGATGATGCGCTCTGCCTGGCTGCGATCGATCTCCGCAATCAGGGCAAGACCTTTCTCGTAGCGCGATTGCACGGAAGTCTCCCTCACTTCTTTAAGAGTGCTGCCAGCATCGCCGCCAAAGCGAGCGCAATCCCGAGCCCAAGTACGCAGGCCGTCCAGCCGAGGCGGTCGAAGACCTGGCCCAGCAGGGCGCTGCCCACGAGCCCGCCCATGAAATAACAGGCGAGATAGATGCCGCCGGCAGCGCCACGGTCACCCATGGCGGCTCGGCTCACGAAGCCCGTGGCCGTGGCCTGGGCGAAGAAGGTCCCCACGCCGATGAAAGCGAGACCCGTCAGCACAGCGCCCAGCACCGGCAGCAGAAGCAGCGGCAGGCCGAGGCCCGCCAGCCCCAACGATCCCCAGAACACCGGCCGCGTGCCGAAGCGCGCCGCAGCTTGGCCGGCAAAAGGCGTGGTCAGGATCGAGGGCAGGAAGACGAAATTGACGAAGCCGAGCTGCATCGGACCCAGCCCGAGCGGGCTTCCGACCAGCACGAAGTTCACATAAGTGAAGGTGCCGACGAATACGAACAGGATGAGGAAGCCGATGGCGAAGCTCGCCCGCAGCAGGGGATTGCCCAGATGCATCGCCAGGGCGGCCCATGGCGCGCGCGGCACGCCGCCCGTCGCCGGCATCGGCGGAGTCCTCTTCAGTGCGAAATGGACCAACAGCGCGCCCGAGAGATTGAGAAGCGCGAAGACAAGGAAATTCCCGGCAAGGCCCAGATGTTCGGCGAGCGCCGCCGACATCAATCGCCCGAACAGATTGCTCGCGACATTGCCGGTGATATAGGCGGCAAAGGCGCTGGCGGTCGCGCCGGCGCTGCAGCGCTCCGCGAGATAGGCGAGTGTCGGGGTGAAGGCGGCCGACATGAGGAGGCCTTGCGTCACCCGCAAGGCGGTGAAAGCTCGCGAGATCCGGCGCTATCGAAAGAAGCGCCGTCGGGACCGAGAGAAGTGCCAAGCTGATCAGCACGCCCGAGCGTCGCTCGATGTGCCGGCTGAAAAGCGCAACCAGAAGGCCAGAGGCGGCCATGCCGAAAGTGCTGGCATTGACCGCGGTGCTCATGGCGCCGGGGCTGACATCGTAGTGGCGCGTGAGCGTCGGCAGGATCGCCTGGGTCGCGAAGAGATCGACGACGGTGAGGAAAGCCGTCAGCGCGATCACAATGGTTCGCAGCATGCCGGCGAGCGCGCTGTCGGTGCGGCTCGCCGACTGCAGGGCCTCGAGCGACATCGGTCGGGTCATGGCTCGATGCTTTTCCTGGATTCGGCGCGGACCATCCGCGCCGGGGGGGTTACATGTTGCGGTCAGTCTGGTCGTGGAAGACGTCGACGGAGATCAGCACCGCCGGCGTCTTGCCGAAGTTCTTCCACCAGTGAGCGATGTCGGCGTCTCGCGACCAGTCACCTGCCTTGTGGAGGATGGGCACGGCGCAGTCGCTGGCATATTCCGTCACCTGGCCCTGCACGATGTAGATCAGCGCTGGCCGGTCGCCGTGGCTGTGCCAGGCCACGACACCGCCGGGCTGAATCACCAGACGGCGCATGCGCAGAGCGTGATCGGCAAGCGCGACCTTCTCCTTCGCGAGATCGATGGATGTAAGAATCGTATCGGTGACGCCGACCGGCTTGGTTGCGCCAGGCTGCTGGCCCTGGCCATCGGCAACCTTCTTGCCCGCGGGACAACCATTGGCGAAGGCGGCCGAGGCCGCGACGGTCACGACCAGCGCCGCCGCCGTGGCGAGCGCGAAACGACAAAGCTTCACTGGGGTGCTCATGATTTTCTCTCCTGGATATGCCGGATCTATCGATGGATCGCCTCTCGGACACCGCTGTTCCTTTGAGCGATGTCCGGGGGCGAGCCGCTCAATTGCCCGTCGAATCCTCGCGGGTTCTGCCGCTGTTGAAGATGAAGGGATTGGTCGTCCCGTAGCCTTGCGGTTTCCCGGATGAGGTGGTGCCGAGCACGACATCGTCGCTGTAGGCCCTCACGGCCGAGGTGCTCCCGGCGTTGAAAGGATAGGGATTGGTCGTGCCATAGCCCTGCGGCTTGGTCCCGGCCGTGCTGTTACTCGCCATCGCCGCGCCGCTGTAGCTGCCGGCCGCAGCGCAGTTGCTGCTGTTCGGGATATGCGGGTTGCTCGTGCCATAGCCCTGGGGCTTGCCGCAGTTCGGGGAATCCGCCATGGCGAGCGGCGCACCGAGGGTGGCGAGCATCAGGGACGCGGCGATCAAAGTGGCTTTCATGATCGATTTTCTCCTGTGGTCAGGGTTGCCGGCTCCGGCGCCGTTCCTCCGCTGAGGGCGTCGGGACCAGAGCCATGGCGGCAAATCTGCGGCCTCTCGACCGCTAGCGGAAATGCCGAAGCCCTATGGATTCAATGAGAGCCGTGCATGAGCTCGAAGCAGGCGAGAGCGTCGCGCGCGGCTGCGATCATCGCCTCCTGGCCGCACCGCGAATGAGGATCGAGGCGATGGGTGATGCGCCGTCGCGTCTTCTCGAACCACGCGCGAAACAATGTGAGGGTCGGGGCATTCATTTCGGGTCTCCTGCAAAGGCGATTTCTACAGGGACCCAGGCTGGCGCCTGCGCGCCCGCGGCGGAAATGCCGCCTCTCTATGAAGTCGATGACGGCAGGTAATTGCGCGCCAGCGCGTGATAGACGCCCACCGGCGAGATCAGGCGCGAGACGGCGGTCCCAATGATGGCCGCCAGCATCAGCGCCACCAGCATGTGATGGTTGTCCGTCATCTCCGTAACGATGACGAAGGCGGTGATGGGAGACTGCACCACGCCGGCGAAATAGGCGACCATGCCGAGGAGGACGACGGCGCCGAGCGCGACGCCGGGGAAGAGCGGCGCCAGATTGGCGCCGAGGCCGGCGCCGACCGCGAGCGATGGCGAGAAGATGCCCCCGGGGATGCCGCAAATGGCGGACAGCACATTGGCGAGGAATTTCAGGATGCCGAAGCTCTCGGGTGGTGGTGTGCTGCCGTCCAGGAGACTATGCGCCTGGGCGTAGCCGGTGCCGAAAGTGCTGCCCCCGGCCGCGATCCCGCAGAGCGCCACCAGCAAGCCGCAGAGCGCGGCGAAGACGACAGGATAGCGCTTGATCCAGCGCCCCAACGCACCCGGCATTCCACCCAGCGCAAAAATCAGGATGCGGCTGAAGAGACCGCCCAGCAGACCGCCCACCACGCCGCAGACCGGCACCGCCAGCCAGCCGGCGAGGCTCCCGATCGCGACATGCGTCGTGCCGAAATAGGTATAGTCGCCGAGAATGGCCTGCGAGGTCAGGCCGGCGGCGATGACGGTGGCGATGATCAGGCCGCTGGTGCGGACCTCGAAAGATTTCGCCAGCTCCTCGATGCCGAAGACGACGCCCGCCAGCGGCGCGTTGAAGGCGGCTGCAACGCCGGCCGAGGCACCGGCGACGATCAGCCCCGGCTGACGCGAGGGCGACAGGCGGCCGGTGAAGAACATGACAGACGCGCCCACCTGCACCGTTGGCCCTTCGCGGCCGATCGAGGCCCCGCAGAGGAGGCCCAGCGCGGTCAGCGCGATCTTGCCCACGGCGATCCGGATCGAGACCAGGGCAGCACGCCGCCGCTGGTCGTCGATCTCCCGGGCCGCGATCGCCTGTGGAATGCCACTGCCCTGGGCGTTGGGGAAGACCCGGGTCGTGAGATAGATCGAGGCGGCGAAACCCGCCGGCGTCAGGAGCAGCGGGGCGTACTGCCAAGCCTCCTCGATGCGGGTGAATCCCCGTGTCGCCAGATTGGCGAGCACGGCGAACCCCGCCGCCACCACGCCGGTCAAGAGCCCGCCTAGTATGAAGATGATCTCCCGGCGCCAGCGCGCCATCTGGATGAGGATCCATCCCCTGGCGCCGTCCCACTGAATCACAATTCCAAACCTCCCATCGCGGCCGCGAGATCATGCGACAACTAAATAGGTCGTCACCACCCAGTGTGAGATTGTTCTTGATTTGTTCTCTGTTGAATGTCATTCTTTCCGCCGACGGCGACGGAAGGGAGGAGTCCGGTGGAGGACGCGGCCAGAGAGCTCATCCACGACTACCTCGAGAGGCATGACCTGGCGGTGATCGCCACGGCCTCCCCTTCCGGTTCGCCGGCCGCCGCTTTGATCGGCATCGCTCTCATGGGCCAAGCCCAGGAAATCCGCGTGATCTTCGACACGCTGACCACCACCCGCAAATATGCGCGCCTCAAGGCCAATCCCAGGGTCGCCCTGGTGATCGGCCTGGGCGAGGAGACCACGCTGCAGCTCGACGGCGAGGCGGAGGAGCTGGCGGGCGAGGCCCTGGCGGAGGCCAAGGCGGCCTATTTCCGCAAATGGCCCGACGGTCGCGAGCGGGAAGCCTGGCCGAACATCACCTATTTCAAGGTCCGGCCCAGCTGGATCCGGCCCAGCGATTTCGGCCTGCAACCGCCGAAGATCGTCGAGCTCCACAGCTTCGAGGCCGGCGGCTTCAAATGACCCGTCCGGTGACGCGGGAGAGCCGGGAACGGAAGCCCCGGGACATGCCCATTGACGGCAGCGGAAGCACCTCGCCGGATGAAGGTCTGCCCGATCTGGCGCTCAAGGGACGCGGCGCCGTCTCCAACCGGCCCGGCCGCTACGAGCCCGGCAATCGGCCGCTGGAGGATGACGGCTGGGGCCATGACCCCGGCGAGGATGACGAGCTGCCGCCGCTTCGCACCACCGTTACGATCGATGCCACCCGCAGCGCCATCGCCTGGAATGAATCCCCCGATCTCGGTTTCGATCGCTCCCTCAATCCCTATCGGGGCTGCGAGCATGGCTGCATCTATTGCTTCGCCCGGCCGACCCATGCCTATCTCGGCCTCTCTCCGGGGCTCGATTTCGAGACCAAGCTGCTCGCAAAGCCCGGGGCCCCACGCCTTTTGGCCGAGGAGCTGTCGCGCCTCAGTTACAAGCCAGCGCCGATCGGGCTCGGCACCAACACCGACCCCTACCAGCCCATCGAGCGCGAGATGCGCATCACCCGCGGCGTTCTGGAGGTGCTGGCCGCCTTCAATCATCCGGTGACCATCGTCACCAAATCGGCCCTGGTGACCCGCGACATCGACATCCTCGCGGAGATGGCGAAGAAATCCCTGGCCCATGTCAGCATCTCCGTGACCACCCTGGACAAACATCTCGCGCGCAAGATGGAACCGCGTGCGCCGACCCCGCCGCGCCGGCTCGACGCGATGCGCCGGCTTGCCGAGGCTGGAATCCCGGTGGGGGTGATGGCGGCCCCGATGATCCCGGCCCTCAACGACATGGAGCTCGAGGCGATTCTCTCCGCCGCGGCGAAGGCCGGGGCCAGCGGTGCCGGCTACGTGCTGCTCCGCCTGCCGCTGGAGATCAAGGACCTGTTCGCGGAGTGGCTGGAGGCTCATGCGCCGGGCAAGGCGCGCCATGTGCAGAGCCTCATCGCCGGCGCCCGCCGTGGCAGCCATTACGTCGACGAGTTCGGCGAGCGCATGCGGGGCCACGGCCCCTATGCCGAGCTCCTGGCCAAGCGCTTCCGCCTTGCCGTCAAGCTCTATGGCCTCGAGCGCCGCGGCTGGCATCTCCGCGCCGATCTCTTTCAGGTTCCGCCGAAGAAGGGCGACCA
>DATFRE010000022.1:0-7535 GCA_035263545.1 Dongiaceae bacterium | reverse complement strand
GCTGAAGGTGACGCCGGCCTTCGCCGCCGCGGCCCGGCGCCATGGGGCCGAGATCATCGCCCATTGCCCGGTGACGGCGCTTTCCGCGGAGGCCGGGGGCTATCGGGCCGAGACCGGAGCCGGGGCGATCCGGGCGCGGCGCGTGGTCAATGCCGCGGGCGCGGAGGCGGGGCAGATCTCGGCCATGCTCGGCCTCTCGCTTCCCATCCAGGGCCATCCGATCCAGGTCAATGTCACCGAGCCGGTGGCCCCGCTGGTGCCCCATCTGGTCTATTTCGCCGGCGAGAAGCTGACCCTGAAGCAGGCGGCCAACGGCTCCTTCCTCATCGGCGGCGGCTGGCCCGCGCGCTGGAGCCGGGTGGCCAAGCGCCCGGCCGTCGATCTCGACTCGCTCAGGGCCAATCTCGCCACCGCCCAGCGCGTCGTGCCGGCGCTGGCCTCGGTGCGGCTGCTCCGGGTGTGGCCCGCCATCGTCAACGGCACGGCGGATTGGAAGCCGATCCTGGGCGAGGTGCCGGGACTGCCCGGTTTCTTCATCAACATGTTCCCCTGGATGGGCTTCACCGCCGGGCCGATCTCGGCGCTGATCACATCCGAGCTGGTGCTGGGCCGGAAGCCTTCCATGGATATCGCCGCGTTCTCGGCGCTGAGGCATGTCGCCTGAGTTCCCCTCTCCCGCGCTTCGGAGCGCTATGGGATTCCCGGATCGTAGGAAGGGCGCGCCGCCCACTTCCCCCGCCCCCTCGACGGGGGCGGGCCGGGGTGGGGGTGGGGCCACAGGCACTTCCTGAATCACCGCGCACTGCCTCACCCCCCACCCCAACCCTCCCCCGCAAGGGGGGAGGGGGAAGAGGGGTGCGGGAGAGGGGCAAGAAGGGGTCGCGGGAGAGGGGAATTTAATGCCGCAGGATCTTGCCGACGAACTCGCGGGCGCGGTCGGTGCGGGGGGCGTCGAAGATCTGCTTGGGCGGGCCCTCCTCGATCACCAGGCCCTTATCCATCATGACGACCTTGGAGGCGACCTCGCGCACGAAGGCCATCTCATGGCTGACGATCAGCATGGTCATTCCGTCGGCCGCGAGGCCGCGGATGGTGTCGAGGACCTCATTCACGAGTTCGGGGTCCAGCGCCGAGGTCACCTCGTCCAGCAGCAGGATCTCGGGCTTCAGCGCGAGCGCACGCGCGATGGCGACCCGCTGCTGCTGACCACCGGAGAGCTCGTCGGGAAAGGCGTGATGCTTGTCGGCGAGCCCGACCTTGGCCAGGAGCTTCGCCGCCTCCGCCTCGACCTCGGCCCGCCGGCGTCTCTTGATCTTGACCGGAGCGATGGTGACGTTGCGCATCACATCCATGTTCTGGAAGAGGTTGTACTGCTGGAAGACGATGGCCATGCGATCGCGCGCGGCGCGCACGCTCTGGGGCCGGCTGTAATCGATGGGCGCACCATCGATCAGCACCTCGCCGCCGGTGGGGTGGGTCAGGCCCATGAGCACGCGCAGCACCGTCGACTTGCCCGAGCCCGAGGGGCCGATCAGGGCCACCACCTCGCCCTTGCTGAGGGTCAGGCTGACGCCCTTGAGGACGCTAAGCGCTCCGTAGGCGCTGGCGAGATTTCTGACTTCGAGATGGTGCAAGGCGTTTCTCCAGCCACCGGCCCCAGCGGCTCAGGGGATAGGACATGGTGAAATAGAGGAGCGAAATGGTGCCGAAGACCAGGACGCCCGAGAAGCCCTCATTGTTCAGTTCCTTGCCGCGGAAGGTCAGCTCGAAGACGCCGACCTGGGAGACGAGCGCGGTATCCTTGATGAAGCTGACGGCGAAGGCCACCGCCGGCGGCAGGATGACGGGCCAGGACTGCGGGATGATGACGCTGGTCAGCGTCCGCCAGCGGCCGAAATTCATGGCCGTCGCCGCCTCGATCTGCTGCCGGGCCACGGATTCGAAGCCGCCGCGGATAATGTCCGCCGTATAGGCCGTGGCGTAGATGCAGATGGCGACCACGGCGATGGTGAAGAGCGAGGCATCGGAGACGAAGGCCTGGATGAAGAACAGCACGAGATAGATCACCACCAGGAAGGGGATGCGCCGGAAGATCTCGACATAGAAGATCGCGACGATGCGCAGCGGCAGGCCCAGATAGCCCGGCGTCTGGCGCAGGAAGACGAGCAGGAAGGCGAGCAGGAACCCCGTGATGCAGCCGATGAAGGTGAGCGCCAGCGTGGTGCCCATGGCCTCGGCCAACAGCTCGACATGGCCGGGGGAGAAGAAGCGCGGGATCTGATGGATCAGGCGGTCCATCTCAGAAGATCTTCGCCTTGACCCGGAAGGCCCAGCGGCCGAGGAGCGCCAGCGACAGGCTGGCGATGAAGGTCAGCACCACATAGATGCCGGCCACCACCACGAACATCTCGATCCAGCGGTAGTTCTCGGTCGATATGTTGATCGCCGTGCCGGTCAGCTCGTCGACGCCCACCACGGCGCCGACGGAGGTGCCCATCACCAGGATGACGATGAAGAAATTGGCCAGGGCCGGATAGATGGTCTTGGCGATATGGGGGACGATGACGAAGCGGATCTGCTGGACCAGGGACATGCCCAGCGTCTCCGCCGCCTCCATCTCGGTGCGGTGCACGGAGATGAAGCCGGCCCGCATGATCTCGGTCAGATAGGCGCCGGCATTGAGGGTGAGGCCGATCAGCACGCAGGTGAAGCTGTCCCAGCGGATGCCGAACTCCGGCAGGCCGAAATAGAGGAAATAGATCTGGATCAGCGCCGGCGTGTTGGTGAAGAAGATCACATAGGCGCCAGCGAGGCCGGCGAGGAAGCGCCCGCCGAAAGTCTTGAGGGAGGCGCCGAGAAGGCCGATCAGGGCCCCGCCCCAGAAGGTCAGCAGCCCCAGCTCGAAGGTGACGATGGCGCCCTGCAGCAGCTCGGGCAGCTGGGCGAAGGCCACGCCGAACTGAAAGGTGTAGTTCATTCGGCTTCGACGGGATCCTCAAGACGGGGCGCGGGCCCCGGAAGGAGCCCGCGCCGCCGGATTCGGATGAGCCTAGAGCGTTTCCGCCATAGGCGGAATCGCTCTAGGTTTTGCGGTTGCTACGCTCAAGCGCCGCGTGGGCTTCAGAGCATGGTTCTGCATGAGAACCATGCGCTAGAAATACGGGCTCGGCACGACCTTGACCAGCATGGGCGCGCCATACCACTTGGTCCAGGTGTCGTTGATGAAGTCCGTCGAGTGCAGGGTGTAGAGGACGATGTTGAGGGCATCGCGCAGCGGGTAGTTGCCCCTCTGCACGCCGATCGAATCGTAGGAGACGTCGATCGTCTTCGGCAGGACCTTCCACTTGATGTCCGGGTAGTTCTTGGTCTGGGCCATGAAGAAGTCGATGTTCTCGACGATGGCATCGGCCCGGCCCTGCGCGACCATGCGCACCGTGTCGGCGATGGTGTCGGTCAGCCCGACCTTGGCGTTGGGCAGGTTCTGCTTCAGCCAGTCCACCGTCCAGTTGCCGCGCATGTCGGCAAGGGTGAACTTCGCGTCATTCAGCTGCTTCCAGTCGTCCACCGTCACCTTGTCGGTGGTCAGCACCGCCATCACCTCGGTATGGAGCGGCACGGTGAACTCGATCAGCTTGGCCCGCTCGGCGGTGCGGGTGAGCGCGCCCAGCGAGATGTCGATCTTGTCGGCGACGAGGAAGGGCACGCGCTGCGGGGTCTCCGTCGGGACCCACTCCACCTTGACGCCGAGGGTGTCGGCGATCTTGTTGCCGACATCGATGTCGAAACCCTGCCAATTGCCGTCCGAGCCGCGCGAGCTCATGGGCGGGAAATTCGGGTTGATGCCGATGCGGATGACGCCTGCCTTGATGATGTCGTCGAGGGATTTCGCCTCGGCCGCGCCGAGGCCCATGGCGAGCGCCGCGAGAACGGCAAGGCACGGCAATAACAGTCTCTTCAGCATGCTGACCTCCCTGATGGCGCGCCAACCGGCGCACCCATTGACGATCCCCGGGATCTCGCGGCCGCCTTGACGGCAGGCTCGGTCATCCCACCGGCGATGTTCGCGCAAGGCCGGAGGGCAGTCAATAGTATACTCCATGTGTACAACGCGGACGGGCCGCGCAGGCTCGGGCCAGCAGCCCTCTTCTCCCCCGCCGACCGCCGGTCAGCTGGCGACGGCGCTTAGCTGACCGGTAGACGGCGGCACATTTGCAGCTATTCGCTTGGGCCTTGCCGGCCGAGATTTTTCAGGATTCCGACCAGCTCGGCGTGCGGTGCGCTGGCCCGATCGCGCAGCGTTTCAAGGGAGTTGGCCTCGGTTAGGCGGCTCAACCGCACAAGCAAGCGAATACGCTGACGCCGTGTCGAAGTAAGCTGCGATGAGCGGCGTATGAAAAAGATCTTGAACAGCTCGCCGTCGCCCAGAAGTTGATTGACCTCATTCGCCGTGACGTAGACGAGGAACAGCACAAAAATCCACATCTGGGTGGCGATGAAGCGATGCCAGCTGAAGCTGCCCAGTTGCTCCTCGATGAAACCGCCTCTGCCAACGGCACCGCCTCCGGCCACATAGTGGACAAAGGCCTCAAGCAGACGCGCCACGAACACCAGAAGCGTGTAGACCACCGTCTTGAACAGGATGGGCTTCGCGAGCGGCTCACCATCAAAGCGCCGCAGGAGCGGCATCATATCGGCGACAAGCACCACCTTGCCGATGACAAGGGCCGATACAGTCGCGAGGAAGAAGCCTGTGAACTGGATCAGATAGTCTTCGAGGATCAGCCGCTTGGTGAACAGGATAAGATTGAACCCGATGAAAAAGAAAAGGGTCGGCGGCAGCATCTGCCGAAACTCATGCAGCAGAAAGTGGCCCGCCCTCGCCAACCACCCAAGCTTCTCGGTATCAATCGCATGTGTCGCCATTGGGACCTCCCTGCCAGGCTAGCCATCTCCTTTCATGCCGTTCAGAACACCCTTCAGCTCGCCTCGCCCATGGTCCCAACGGCGATTCGAATGGCTCTTGTACAGTTTCCGGAGCAACGATCGCCAAATCTAAGCTCCAGATAGGACAATAGCGAGCCCGGGTTACGTCACGCGGCCAATACGCGGTGAATCGTTGCGATTCGGAGACACAAGGCACCCCCAGTCTCACTCGCTGGCGCTGGAGTCAGGGGCTATACTCGGCCCGATCTCGGTACCGGGAAGTGATCGGGGGATTGCGCCATGCTGCAAATGAGCTGGCGACGCGGCGCAGGGCTCAGCCTCCTGAGACGACTATGCCTGCTTTTGCCCTTACTCTGCCTCGCCACGCCGCTTCAGGCGGCCTCGCCGCCGGCGGCACCGGTTGCGGATCAGCCGGCCAAGATCCGCGAGCTCCTCGGTCTGCTGGGCGATCCGCAGGTCCAGGACTGGATCAAGGCGCAGCAAGCGGCTCATGAGGCCAAACCGCCGGCGGCCGCTCCCACGGCCAAACCGGCCGATGTCGATGTAGAGGCCCTGGTGGTCGGCAAGGCCCGCGAGGCCCTAGGAGAAATTCCCAAGGTCCTTGGCGGCTATCCGGCGGTCTGGACCGACCTCGCGGATCTGCCGACCCGGCTGGATGCGGCCGACGCGGGAGGGCGAGGCCTTTGGGCCTATCTCAGCCTGCTCGCCGCCACGGCGGCGGTGGCGCTTTTCGCCGAAGCCGGCGTCGCGCGCCTCACGCTGGCCAGGCGCCATGCAGTGGCCCATAGCTTCGCCGTCAACGGAGGCTTGTGGCGCGTGGTGGCGTTGGCGTTCCTGGACGTGCTCGCCTTCGTTGCGCTCTGGCTGGTGGTCCATCTGGCTCTCGGCGTGATTTTTGCCAATGCCGGGGCGCAGACTCAATTCGCGGCGCTCGTGCTCAAAGCTCTGGTGACTTGGCGGCTGTTTATGCTGCTCTTCCGGCTGTTCCTGAGGCCGGATATGGCCGCCGCACGGATCGCACCGGTTACGGACGAGAGCGCCCGGCGTATTTTTCGCCTGTTCGAGTTCGCCGTCGTGATCTTTATACTTGCGCGTGAATCGATCGGCGCCCTGGTCGCGCCGGAAGCCATTGCGGCCGTCCAGCTCACCAACAGCGTCGTGGTGGTAGCCGTATTCATATTTGCGGTCATTCGAACGCGGCACGACGTTGGCAACTGGCTCCGCGGGCTGATCAACGAAGGCAGCCGAGCCCAGGGCGCCAAGGTGGCGCTCGCCGACCACTGGCACTGGATCGCCGTGCCGATCTTGGTCGTCCTTGCCGGTGCGCGAGCCTATGACGCGCTGTCGCAACGCTTTCAAATGCCCTTCGGCGCGATCCTGACCCTCAATATCTTGCTCGGCCTGCTCTTCGCCGAGACGCTGCTGTCATTTGTCGTCCGGCCACGCAGTGTTCCTGGAGTCGCCGCCATCGGCCGGCGAGAGCCGGGCCGATTGGCACGCTTTCTGGTGCGGGCGGTTCGCGCCACGATGTGGGTCGTCGCCGCGGCCGTGCTGGTCAGGACCTGGGCTGTAGACGTGCTGAACCTGGTGGACGAGCGAACCTGGAACGAATTCAGCAGCGCCTGGACCACAGCAGCGATAACGGCGCTTGTGGCCTATTTCGCTTGGGAGGCAGTCCATTTTGCAACCGAGCCCCGGCGGCACAGGCCGACGCCTGGCGCGACCGACGAGGATTCGGACAAGGCACAAGCATCCGCCAGCTCCTCCCGCCTCGAGACCTTGGCCCCCATCTTCCGCGTCGTGCTCGGCGTCGTCATTTTCTTGACGGCCGCGCTGGTCATACTCGCCAGTCTCGGCATCAGTATCACGCCTTTTATCGCCGGTGCCTCGGTTTTCGGACTGGCGATCTCATTTGGCAGCCAGACTCTCGTCCATGACATCGTCTCGGGAATCTTCTACCTGGCCGATGATGCCTTTCGCGTCGGCGAATACATCGACTGCGGCAAGGCCAAGGGCACAGTGGAGGGGTTTACGCTGCGCTCGATCAGGCTACGGCACCAGAACGGCCCGGTCCATACCATCCCCTTCGGGCAGCTCGGACAGATCACCAACTTCAGTCGCGACTATTCCACGCTGAAGTTCAACCTCCGGTTCGACCGCAACACCGATCTCGATAAACTGCGCAAGGTAACCAAGAAGGTTGGTCAAGCGATGCTCGCGGACCCCGAATTGAAGGATGACTTCTTGGAGCCGCTGAAGCTGCAGGGGATCGCCGACATCGCCGACAATGCGATGGTGATGCGCTTCAAATTGACGGTAAAGCCGACCAGGCCATCCTATATGCAGCGCGAAGCGGTCAAACGCCTCATCGCGGCCTTCAAGGAGGCCGGACTCGAGTTTGCCAGCGCCACGGTCGCCGTCCAGACTGTCGGAGGCCCAGCCATGGACCAGGCAGTGGCCGCGGCCGCCGCAAGTGCGTCGGCAACCAAAACCGGCTGAGATCAATCAATCGTCCTGAGATTCGGTGACCTGCACCATGCTCGGCAGGGGCAGATCCTAATCTTAGCCGCGGCCTGAACCACATACTCCGG
>DATFRE010000021.1:0-2672 GCA_035263545.1 Dongiaceae bacterium | reverse complement strand
TCTCGTGGTCGATGTGAAGCGGATCGAGCCGCTGCGCAAGATCACGGCGGAGAAGGGGGGCTTTCGCATCGGTGCCGCGGTGCCCGCCGTCGAACTCGGCGAGAATGCGGCGCTGAAGAAGCTCTGGCCCGGTGTGGTCGAGGCGGCCAATCTGATCGGCTCGACCCAGATCCAGGGCCGCGCCACCATGGTCGGCAATATGTGCAATGCCTCGCCGGCCGCCGACAGCGTCCCGGCGCTGGTGGCCGCCGGCGCGGTCGCGACCATCGTTGGGCCCAAGGGCCGACGCGATATTCCGGTGGAGGAGGTGGGGACGGCCCCGGGCAAGACCTCCCTGGCCAAGGGCGAGATCGTCGAATCCCTCTATCTGCCGGCGCGGCCCGCCCGCGCGGGCGATGCCTATCTGCGCTTCATCCCGCGCACGGAGATGGATATCGCGGTGGTCGGCGCCGGCGTCAGCCTGACCCTCGGCGCGGACGGCAGCTGCACGGCGGCGCGGGTGTCGCTGGGCGCGGTCGCGGCGCGGGTCCTGCTGGTAAAGGAGGCAGGCGATGCCATCATCGGCAGCAAGCTCGATGACGGCGCCCTCGACAAGCTCGCGGCGGCGGCCTCGGCGGCCTGCAAGCCGATCGACGACAAGCGCGGGACGAAGGATTTCCGCATCCAGGTTGCCGGCGTGCTCGCCCGGCGCGCCGCGGTGATCGCGCATCGGCGCGCCACCGGCAAGTAGTCCAGGAGATATCGATGACCAGCGTTAGAGTTTCGACGACGATCAACGGCGATGCGGTTGAGTATCTCTGCGATGCCGAGGAGACGCTTCTCGACGTGCTGCGCGACCGGCTCGGCCTGACGGGCAGCAAGGAAGGTTGCGGCACCGGCGATTGCGGGGCCTGCAGCGTCACCCTGGACGGGCGGCTCGTCTGCTCCTGCCTGGTGCTGGGCGCCGAGGCGGATGGCCGCAAGGTGGCGACCATCGAAGGCATCGCCAATGGCGACAAGCTGCATCCGCTGCAGCAGAAGTTCCTCGAGCATGCCGCGCTCCAATGCGGCATCTGCACGCCGGGCTTCCTGGTCGCCTCCAAGGCCCTGCTCGAGAAGAACCCGAATCCCACCGAGACGGAGATCCGTTACTGGCTGGCCGGCAATCTCTGTCGCTGCACCGGTTATGACAAAATCGTGCGCGCGGTGACCAGCGCCGCCGCGGAAATGCGGGAGTCACGCTGATGCCCCTCGATATCAAACCCGTCGCCCCCGGTCACAGCTTCACTGTCGTCGGCACGCGCCCGCTGCGCCCTGACGGCCTGGACAAAGTCACGGGGCGCGCCAAGTTCGGCGCCGACGCCACCGCGCCCGGCATGCTGATCGGCAAGGTCCTGCGCAGCCCGCATGCCCATGCCCGCATCCGCTCCATCGATGCTTCCAAGGCGCTCGCCCTGCCGGGCGTCAAGGCGGTGGTGACCCGCGATGACTTCAAGGAGGGCGATCCCGACTTCCGCGACGTGCTGCGCAATATCATGGCCCGCGACAAGGCGCTCTACGAAGGCCATGCGGTGGCCGCGGTCGCGGCGGTCAGCGCCATCGTCGCGCGCAAGGCCCTCAAGCTCATCAAGGTCGACTACCAGGTGCTGCCGCATGTGACCGATGTCGAGCAGGCGATGCGGGCCGATGCCCCCGTCCTGCATGACGACATGTTCACTGCCGGCCTCGAGGAGGCGCCGGACAACGCCGCCAGCGCCGCCAAGGCCGAGGAGTTCGGCCATGTGGAGGATGCGAAGGAGAAGGAATCCGATCCGCATCACGGGGCCAGCCTCACGGGCGGCTTCCGGCCGCAGTCGAAGAAGCCCTCCAACGTCGCCAAGCGCCATGAGTTCGGCCATGGCGATGTGGAGAAGGGCTTCGCCAAGGCCGACATCGTCATCGAGCGCAAGTTCAGGACCGAGGCAACCCATCAGGGCTATATCGAGCCCCATGCCTGCCTCGCCAATTACGGCAGCGACGGGCAGGGCGAGCTCTGGGGCTGCACCCAGGGCCATTACATGGTCCGCAATGTCTCAGCCCAGCTCCTCGGCATGGATGTCTCCAAGCTCCGCGTCACCGCCTCGGAGATCGGTGGCGGTTTTGGCGGCAAGACCACCGTCTTCCTGGAGCCCGTCGCGCTTGCGCTGTCGCGCAAGGCGGGCAAGCCGGTGAAGATGGTGATGAACCGCGACGAGGTCTTCCGCGCTTCCGGGCCGACCTCGAGCGCCACCATCTGGGTCAAGATCGGCTGCACCAAGGCGGGTCGCATCACCGCCGCCGAGACCGAGCTCAAGCTCCAGGGCGGGGCCTTCGCCGGCTCTCCCGTCGACATGGCGGCGATGGCGGCCTTCGCCTGCTACGATCTCGAGAACGTCAAGGCCGTGGGCTGGGACGTGGTGGTCAACCGGCCGAAGCAGGCCGCCTATCGCGCCCCCGGTGCCCCGATCTCGGCCTTCGGCGTCGAGAGCGTGATCGACGAGCTGGCCCATAAGATCGGCATGGACCCGCTCGAATTCCGCCTGAAGAACGCGGCCAAGGAGGGCACGAAATCCTCGTACGGCCCGACCTATGGGCCGATCGGCCTGATCCCGACCCTGGAGGCGGTGAAGAAGCATCCGCACTACAAGGCGCCGCTCAAGGCCGGTCAGGGCCGC
>DATFRE010000020.1:0-7074 GCA_035263545.1 Dongiaceae bacterium | reverse complement strand
GCCGCCGCGGGCCTCGGCCAGGCGGCGCTCATGCTCGGCGATCTGATGGGCCTGGGCCCGGGCGGTATCCTGGAGGTTGCGGGCCCGGCGCCTCAGCTTGCCGCCGGAGAGCCAGAGGGCGGCGGCCCCGGCGAAGAAGCCGATCAGGACCGCGAGGAACAGAGCGAGAAAGCTCGGCAGGGTCGCTGACCAGGGCAGGGGCCAGAAGCTGATGGTCAGCAGGTCGCGATTGTCGATGGCGAAGAGCACGAGGATGATCGCCAGCGGCACGGAGAGGACGTAAGAGAAGCGGCGCATCGCGGCCAGGAGGCTCCTGCTGGGAAGTATGGCGGGCCCCCATGTCTTTACGCTCCTTGGGGCCTCGCATGGAGCTTGTCGAAGGATGGCGCCCGATTCAAGCGCCCCTATGAGTCAAGCGGGGGGCTAGTTCTGGCCGCCGTTCAGCCGCTCGCGCAACTGCTTGCCGGTCTTGAAGAAAGGAATGACCTTGCGCGAGACCTCGACAGTATCGCCGGTGCGCGGGTTGCGGCCGGTGCGCGCATCGCGATGCTTGACCGAAAAGGCGCCGAAGCCGCGCAGCTCGACGCGGTCTCCCCGGGCTAGAGCGGTCGCGATCTCCTCGAATATGGTGGCCACGATCCGCTCCACATCGCGGTGGTAGAGATGCGGATTGAGCTCACCGATCCGAAGGATGAGTTCGGACTTGGTCATCGATATATCCCCCAAGGACGCGGGAATTGGCACCCGCGGCCTGTCGATTTGGTCAGGTTGCCAAAGCGATTCCCCGGCGTCAAGGGTAAGTCTTTCAGATAGAAGGATTTTTGGCGAGGGGTGGAAAGCGGGCAGGAAAAAGGCCCGATGCCGGGGGCATCGGGCCGTGGGTCCTGGCCGCAAAGGGTCGGGGTCGGGCTATTCCGCCTCGGCCTCGTTCTTCCCCTTCTTCTTGGCCTTCTTGCCCTCTTCCTCTTCGCTGCGGGCCTTCTGGGCCTTGGAGATGGCCGCCCCCAGGATATCGCCCAGGCTGGCGCCGGAATCCGACGAGCCGAACTCCTCGAGGGCCTTCTTGTCCTCCTCGACCTCGCGCGCCTTGATGGAGAGGTTCAGCTTGCGCGTCTTGGCGTCGATCACCGTGATCTTGGCGTCGATCTTGTCGCCCACGGCGAAACGGTCCGGCCGCTGCTCGCTGCGGTCGCGGGAGAGCTCGGCCTTGCGGATGAAGCCCTGGGTTCCGTCGCTGAGGGCCACTTCGACGCCGCCCTCGTTGACCGCGGTGACGGTGCAGGTGACGACATCGCCCTTCTTGTGGCTCGCGGCGGTGGCGGCGAAGTTATCCGGCGTCAGTTGCTTGATGCCGAGGGAGATGCGCTCCTTCTCCACATCGACGTCGAGCACCTTCACCTTCACCACATCGCCCTTCTTGTAGGCGGTAATTGCCTGCTCGCCCGGCTTCTGCCAGTCGAGATCCGAAAGATGGACCATGCCGTCGATATCGCCGGGCAGGCCGACGAAGAGGCCGAACTCGGTGATGTTCTTGACCTCGCCCGAGAGATCGGTCCCGGTCGGATACTTGTCCTTGAAGGCCTGCCAGGGATTCTCCAGGCACTGCTTCAGGCCGAGGGAGATGCGCCGCTTGGTCGGATCGACATCCAGCACCATCACCTCCACCTGCTGGCTGGTGGAGACGATCTTGCCCGGATGCACGTTCTTCTTGGTCCAGCTCATCTCGGAGACGTGGACCAGACCCTCGATCCCCGGCTCCAGCTCCACGAAGGCGCCGTAATCGGTGATGTTGGTGACCCGGCCGGTGAACTTCGCGCCGATCGGGTATTTGACCTCGACGCGATCCCAGGGATCGGCCTCGAGCTGCTTCATGCCGAGGGAGATGCGCTGGGTCTCCGGGTTGAAGCGGATGACCTGCACCTTCACCGTCTGGCCGATGGAAAGCGCCTCGGAGGGATGGTTGATGCGCCGCCAGGCGATGTCGGTCACATGCAGCAGGCCGTCGACGCCGCCGAGATCGACGAAGGCGCCGTAATCGGTGATGTTCTTCACAACGCCCTGCAGTACCTGGCCCTCGCGTAGCGAGGAGACCAGCTCGGAGCGCGCCTCGGCGCGGCTCTCCTCCATGACGGCGCGGCGCGAGACGACGATATTGCCGCGCGCGCGGTCCATCTTCAGGATCTGGAAGGGCTGGGGCGTGCCCATGAGCGGGCCGACATCGCGCACCGGACGGATATCCACCTGGCTGCCGGGCAGGAAGGCGACGGCGCCGGAGAGATCGACGGTGAAGCCGCCCTTGACCCGGCCGAAGATCACGCCGGTGACGCGCTGATTGTCCTTGAAGGTCTTCTCGAGCTGGGTCCAGGCCTCCTCGCGGCGCGCCTTCTCGCGCGACAGCACGGCCTCGCCGTTCTTGTCCTCCATGCGCTCGAGGAAGACCTCGACGGTGTCGCCCACCTTGATCTCGGGCTTCTGGCCCGGGGCGGAGAATTCCTTGAGCTGGACGCGGCCTTCGGATTTGAGGCCGACATCGATGAGGGCGAAGTCGTTCTCGATAGCGACGACGGTGCCCTTGAGCACGCTGCCTTCGAGGCCGTTGCCCGCGCCGATCGATTCCTCGAGCAGCGAGGCGAAACTGTCCTTGCGGTAGTCGGTGGTGGTCTCAGCCGTAGCGGCTTTGGCCATGATGAGTCCTTCTCTCTATGCTATTCCGGCCAACCGGTTGTCTCCGGCGGTCTTGACAGCAGGTTGCGATGATCGCCCGCCAGGCCTGCCCAGGGGTTATCCCAGGGGCTCAGCCGGTGGCGAGGCTCGGCAGGATCCGGCCGATATGGGCGACCGCCCGGGCGAAGACCTGATCGGCGTCCAGCGCGGAGCTGTCGATGATCAGGGCATCCTCCGCCGGCTTCAGGGGCGCAACCGTGCGACCGCGGTCGCGGGCGTCACGCTCCCTCATGTCCTGCAGAACGCGGCTGTATATACTCGCAAGACCCCGGCCTATCAACTCCTCATGACGGCGCTTGGCCCGGGCCTCCGGGGTGGCGTCGACATAGATCTTGATGGGGGCCGCCGGGAAGACCACCGTGCCGATATCCCGCCCGTCCAGTACCGCCCCCGGCGGCTCGGCCGCGAAGCGGTGCTGGAGTGCCCGCAACGCCTCGCGCACAGCCGGCATGGCCGCCACCCGGGAGGCCGCCTGGGCGGTTCCGTCCTCCCGCAGGACCGGGTCGGCGAGATCGGCCATTGTCAAGGCCTTGGCCACGGCCACGGGGTCCAGCCCATCGCGCTCGGCCCTCAGGCCCACGGCCCGGTAGAGCAGCCCGGTATCCAGGTGATGCAACCCGTAATGGGCCGCCAGCCGCCTCGCCAGGGTGCCCTTGCCCGAGGCGGCTGGCCCGTCCACGGCGATGACGAGAGGCTCCCCCCGCATGCGCCCCTCAATGCCCGGGGGCGATCCGGGCGCCGAGCCCGTTCATCAGCGCCGCGAAGCCGGGGAAGCTGGTATCGATCGGCTCGCCATCGTCGATGGTGACGGGCTTCGCGGCCGCCATGCCCAGCACCAGGAAGCTCATGGCGATGCGATGGTCGAGCGCCGTCTCGATCCGCGCCCCGCCGGCCGGCGGCCCGCGTCGCCCGGTCACGGTCAGGCTGTCCTTGCCTTCCGCCACCTCGACACCGCAGGCCGCAAGGCCCCGGGCGATGGCGGCGAGCCGGTCGCTCTCCTTGACCCGGAGTTCCGCCAGGCCGGTCATCTCTGTCTTGCCCTCGGCGAAGGCGGCGGCCACCGCCAGGATCGGATATTCGTCGATCATCGAGGGGGCGCGCTCCGGCGGCACGCGCAGGCCCTGGAGCCGGCTGGCCCTGACCCGGACATCGCCGACCGGCTCGCCGGCCTGGCTGCGCGGGTTCTGGATCTCGATGGAGGCGCCCATGCCGCGCAGGGTCTCGATCAGGCCGATGCGGTGGGGATTAAGGCCGACCCGGGTCAGCAGGATGTCCGAGCCCGGCAGGATCAGGGCGGCGACGAGGGGGAAGGCGGCGGAGGAGGGATCGGCCGGCACCTCGATGCGCCGGCCCGTCAGTTCCGGCTCGCCGATGACGGTGACTACCCGGCCCTCCGCCGCGGCCGCGACGCGGACCTCGGCGCCGAAATGTCGCAGCATCAGCTCGGTGTGATCGCGGGTCGGCTCGGGCTCGATGACCGTGGTCTCGCCGGGCGTGTTGAGCCCGGCCAGCAGGATCGCCGATTTCACCTGGGCCGAGGGCACCGGCAGGCGATAGCGGATCGGCAGGGGATCGCCGGTGCCCTGGACCGCCAGCGGCAGGCGGAGGCCCTCGCGGGCGGTGAAGCGGGCGCCCATCTGGGTGAGCGGTGTCGCGACCCGGCCCATGGGCCGGCGGCGCAGCGAGGCATCGCCGGTGAAGAAGGCGGTGAGGCGATGCGTGGCGACGACGCCCATCAGGAGGCGCGCCCCGGTGCCGGCATTGCCGAGGTCGAGCACATCGGCGGGCTCCACCAGCCCGCCGACACCGCGTCCGGTGACGCGCCAGAGGCCGCTCTCCTCGCGCCTTGCTTCGGCGCCGAGCGCCCGCATGGCTGCGGCGCTGCGCAGCACATCCTCGCCTTCGAGCAGGCCATGGATCTCGGTCTCGCCCACCGCGAGCGCCCCCACTATGAGCGCGCGATGGGAGATGGATTTGTCGCCCGGCACGCGCGCACTGCCGGCGAGCGGGCCGGCGGACCCTGAAACGACTGGCTGCAAGATGGCGGCCCTCCTTGGCCCGATGGCCCGCGATGCGGGCCTCCCCACGACATCGCCCGCCGGGACCGGGCCCGGAACCCCGATCCGGCGGGTAGAATTACCTTTTGACAGGGCGGGCCGATCATGGCAATTGGCAGCCCGATTTTTTGGCGCTCGCCGATCTGGCGCCGTAATTGCGTGGAGGTAGTGCAGCGTGAAGCAAGCCTGGGGAACGAAGCGCCAGTGCCCCAATTGCGGCGCCCGCTTCTATGACCTGAACAAGGATCCGATCGTCTGCCCGAAATGCCAGACGGTTTATGAGCCGGAAGCATCGAAGCCGCCTCGCCGCGGCCGTCCGGCCCCCGCACCCAAGAAGCCCTCGCCCGCCGAAACCGAGATCGCCGATGTCGAGCTGCCGGAGGATGACATCGCAGGCGGGGAGGAAGAGGAAGAAGAGGTGCTGGAAGACGCCTCCGAGCTCGGCGAGGACGAGGACGATGTCGCCGAGGTGATCGAGAAGGTCGACGAGAACGAGGAGCGCTAGAGGTACCCGGACCGGCGTCCCAGTTTTCCCTTGAATCCCGCGTGGCGGGTTCATAGGTTGACGCCGGATCAGGAGCGTGCCCGTCCCGGCGGCGCGCCCGGGCGAAGTATGGGGCCATAGCTCAGCTGGGAGAGCGCTACAATGGCATTGTAGAGGTCAGCGGTTCGATCCCGCTTGGCTCCACCAATTCGAACAAGGGCTTAGCCTGGCAAGGCTAAGCCCTTTGTTTTTCCCGCGAGGGGGACGGGAGCGGACCCATGCTCCTGCCACGCATCTTTTCGCAGCAGTCGCGGCTAATTTTGACCTAGGTCAAAGCAGGGAAAGCCCGCGGCAGTTAACCAGTCGCCGGCGGGACGGGCCTTCTTCGACTTCTTCGGCGAGAGCCTGCTGCGCTCCGATCTCTCGATCTCCGTCGGCGAGCTAGGCTCGCTGCTCGACCATTCCGGGCCGATCGGCGAGGGTGAGCGCTACGCCGCTCGCGTATTCGGCGCCTATCGCAGCTACACTGTGACCAACGGCACCTCGACCTCGAACCGCGTCGTGCTTATGGCGATCGTGACGCGCGACCTGCGGTGCGCTCCGGCTGTCGGACGCCAAAAGCAGGAGAATGCAGATGAATCAGTCAGTCCAAGTCACTACCGTCCAGCCAACCGCGAGCGGCAAAGCTGAAGGGGCGGCCCCGGACAGCCGCAAGTTCGGCCTCGTCCTCCTGAGCGGCGTCGTGGTCGGCTCGATGATCGGCGGCGGCTCCTTTAACCTGCCCCAGAACATGGCCAGCGGCGCCGGGCTGGGCGCCGTGGCCATCGCCTGGGTGGTCACCCTGGTCGGCATGTTCTTCCTCTCGAATGCCTTCCGCACCCTGGCGGATGAGCGGCCGGAGCTGAAGGCCGGCATCTACCGCTACGCGCAGGAGGGCTTCGGCCCCCTCGCCGGCTTCCAGATGGCATGGGGCTATTGGCTGAGCGCAGCCTTCGGGAATGTCGCCTTCGCCGTCCTCATCATGCAGATCCTGGGCTATTTCTTCCCCGTATTCGGCAATGGCAAGAACTGGGAGTCGATCGTCGGCGGCTCGATCCTGATCTGGACCATGCATGTCACCGTCTTGTCCGGCGTCAGGCGCGCGGCGTCGCTCAACGTGTTCTCCAGCTTCGTCAACGTCGTCACCATCGGCGTCGTTCTGGTGGTCATGGCCCTGTTCGTCAGCAAGGGACAGTTTTCCTTCGACGTCTGGGGCCAGCAGCAACTCGGCAGCGTGCTGACCCAGGTGAAAAGCACGATGCTGGTGACGCTGTGGGTCTTCATCGGGATCGAGGCCGCCGTGGTCGTCTCCGACCGCGCCAGGGTGCCCCAGCAGGTGGGCACGGCCACCTTTGTCGGCCTGATCGTCTGTACGGTCCTCTACTTCCTGCTCTCAGCAATGCCCTTCGGCATCATGCATCAGAAGGACCTTGCCGGGCTCAGCAACCCCTCCGCGGCCTATATCCTGGAGAACCTTGTCGGCCGTTGGGGCGCGATCTTCGTCAACGTCTCCCTGCTGTTCTCCGTGCTGTTCTGCTGGCTGGCCTGGACGATCCTGGTCGCCGAGCTGCCCTTCGAAGGCGCCAAAGGCGGAGTCTTTCCCCGATTCCTTGCTCGCGAGAACAGCCGTCACGCCCCGGCACCGTCGCTCTGGCTGTCGAGCATTGTGATGCAGATCACTCTGTCCGTGGTGCTCTTCGCTCACGATGCCTGGATCTGGATGATCTCGATCACCGGCGTGATGATCCTGCCCTCCTATCTCGCCAGCAC